>CAIXHJ010000155.1 GCA_903919165.1 uncultured Holophagaceae bacterium | reverse complement strand
TTCTGGTCCACCACGGCGTGTTCCTTGGGGGGCGTGAAGGTCTTGCCGGGAATGGCGGTCACGTAGACGACCGCATTCGAGCTGTCCCGCGCTCCCTTGCAGGCGACCTTGCCGTGCAGGTCTCCGGCCTGGACGCACAGCACTGCGCCCAGTCCGAGGGTGGTGAGGAAGATGGTTTTCGACATGTTTCGCTCCTTGGGAAACCGGGTCAGAAGGCGGCCCGGAGGATGGTGTTGATCGATTTGTTGGTGCCGACCCCGGCCTGGTCCTGCTTGTTGTACTCGAGCATGAACTTCACGTTGGCCGCGGCGAGGTAGGTGAAGTTGAAGTTCATCGTCTTGACGGGCTGCACAGAGGTGTCGGCCGGCGTGAGCTTCTCGTAGCGGGCCGAAATCTGGAAGGGCGGCGCGATCACGTAGTCGGCCTGGAGGAAGTAGGCATTGAAGGTCCGATCGTCCGACCTGAGCACGGTGAGGTTGTCGGCGCTGCTCAGCTGGAGCGTGTCGGTGCCGTGCAGGTAGACTCCGAACACGTTCAGGTCCGAGTGGGTCCAGGAGGCGAAGAGGCCAGTCCGGGTATAGCTGGTGTCCTGCATGTGGAAGGGACCATTCGGATCGATCAAGGCTCCGGTGGGATCCGTCACCAGGAAGTCGATGCCGGTGCCATTGCCCTTGAGGCCCAGCACGCCGACGCGGAAGGAGTTCTCGCGCCAGTTCTCAGGCGGAAGCTGCACGCCCTCGGTGTCGCCGTCCAGGCCCATGCCGCCAAACTTGTAGTCGAACCGGAGGTAGAAATCCTTGTGCGTGCTGTTGTTGAAGTTCCCATTCGGGGAGCCCGTGCTGTTCAGGGCATCCGTGCCGGTGACCGGAGCGTTCGCGCCCGGGGCGATCTTGCTCGAAACGCCGAAGGTGTAGAAGAACCGGTGATTCAAGACGCCGTAGGCTTCGATGCCACGCACTCGGGCTGGCAGGGCCACGATGCCCGCCGCGTCATCGAGGATGCCCGTGCCGCCCTTGTAGCCCGCGGGATTGTAGTTGAACAGCGAATCCACGCCGTTGTCGGTCATGAGCCACATTTCCTGGAAGCCGTCATAGAGATTCGGCGCGAACTTGCCCAGCCGGATGTTGAAGGCGTGCTCGGGTCCAAAGAGGTTCTCGAAGCCCAGTCGGGCATGTTCGATCTCCGTCCCGGAGCTCCCATCCGAATTCTCCGCATGGGTCAGCTCGGCCATGAAGCTCATGTGCTCGCCCAGGGTGCCCGCGGCGAAGAGGTTCACTTCCTGGGGAAACTGGAAGTCGTTATGGACGATGGTCTTGTTCCCGCTGGCATCGGAGCTTGAGCTGTAGATGCTCGCCATCTTCACGTTCACGGCCAGGGGAGCGTTGCCCGGCAGCTCGTTGGGCCAGACGGCGTCGGGCCACACGCGCTTGTAGGCCTCGGAGCCCAGGGACACGGGCGTCTGCTTGATCTGCTCTTCCGTCTCCTTCGGCATGCGGTAGCCGTTCAGGCGGAAGGCCGCGCCAAAGGCGTTCAGCTTGGGGTAGACCGTGTGGCAGGTCACGCAGGAGGTGTGGTACTTCCGCGCGAAGATGGGGAAGGCGCTCGCGGGCGTGGCCAGGCCCAGGAACAGGGCCACTAGGACAAGGCAGTGCACAAGCGACCAGGGCCTCTGGTTGGGTACAGGCGTCATGGGCGTTCTCCAGGTTGGGGGATGGGACCCGGAAAAGGTAGTTCCTGGCCCGGGTCCGCCACTACCCGGCAAACGCACCAATCTGTCTGGTCAACCCGTACCAGATACCTCGTTAGATGATGCGTTTCTGAAAAGCGAAGGCCACCGCCTCCGCCTTGGAGTGGAGTTCCAGCTTGTCCAGGATGTTCTGGGTGTGGTTCCGCACCGTCAGGGCTGAGATGTAGAGGGAGGCGGCGATCTCCGGCGTGGTGCGCCCCGCGGCGATGAGGCCGAGGATCTCCACCTCCCGGTTGGTCAGCTTTCGAACTCGCGCATCCGCAGACTCCCGCACGCTATTCATCGCCGACCGGGGGGGGCCGCCGACCTCGTCCCCGGTGGATTGAGTCGGGATCCCCCGATCCGAGGGCTTCAGGATGTGCAGCAGATAAAAAAAATGGGGGGGCGGTACCGCCAGCTGGAGGACGGTGACCTCCGAGAGGATGGGCCCTCCCCGCTTCGAGTTGAGACGCAAATCGAAGCGCCGGATGGCCTCCCCCCGGCCCGCCATCTCCACCAGGGGGCAGCAATCGCTGCAATACCGGTTGCCCCACCCATCTGATCCCCCCAGCAGGCCCGCGCAGGGAGCCCCCACCGCCTCGAGGGAGGAATGCCCCAGCAGAGATTCGGCGGCATGATTGAAGGCGATGATGCGGTTCGTGCGGTCCGTGATGAAGACCGCATCCGGGGAATTCTCCACCGCCGCCAGGATCGGCCGTATCTCATCGGCGACGCGGGGGACCTGGCTCACCTTTTCACGCCGGGCCCCAGTGTGGCGTCACCCTCTCGGCTGGCAGGCTGGACCATCCTTGAACCCCACGAACATGATTCAGAGCATTTGTTTGGACGAATGCCATTCATCCCTCAGATTGAAATTCGTGTCCATGGATATTTCATATCTTGCTCTGGCTATAGTTGTTGAATCTGCGGTCCCAGGCCTGATTCTATCGGCAATTCCAGCCTGGTTCCCTGGCCGCCGTCCGGGTCCCCCCCTCCTTGGGGCTTGACACGCCTCCGCCCCTAGGTCCCATCCTTAGGGGCCGTTCCAGGGCCATCAGTGTTTTTCTGGTTGCCCGGTTACAGCCCCTTATGCCGCTCTCACCCTCGAGACGAAAAGGTTGTTCTGTGAGGGCGGGTTAGCCCCCAGGGGAGATGTCTAGTGACAAAGCTCGTGATCGTCGAAAGCCCCTCGAAGGCGAAGACCATCACCAAGTACCTCGGCAAGGGGTACAAGGTCATGGCCTCCGTGGGCCACATCCGGGATCTGCCCCGGAAGCTGGGCGTCGACATCGAGAACGGGTTCCAGGAGGAATACGAGATCAGCCCCGCCAAGGAGAAGGTGGTCCGGGAACTGCGCGCCGCCGCCAAGACCGCCACCGAGCTGGTGCTCGCCACCGACCCGGACCGCGAGGGGGAGGCCATCAGCTGGCACCTGCTGGAGGCCATCAAGCCGCCCAAGAGCCTGCCGGTCCATCGCGTCCTCTTCAACGAGATCACCCCCAGCGGCATCCAGAAGGCCATGGCCGCGCCCACGGTCATCAATAAGAAGCTGGTGGACGCCCAGCGGGCCCGCCGGGTGCTGGATCGGCTCGTGGGCTATAAGGTCAGCCAGGTGCTCTGGGACAAGGTGCG
>CAIXHJ010000154.1 GCA_903919165.1 uncultured Holophagaceae bacterium | reverse complement strand
CGTGGCCCGCGCCCGCAAGATCCAGCGCTTCCTCAGCCAGCCCTTCTTCGTGGCCGAGCAGTTCACGGGCATGTCAGGCAAGTACGTGAAGCTGGAAGACAGCATCAAGGGTTTCAGCGAGATCTGCGACGGCAAGTGGGACCATCTGCCGGAGCAGGCTTTCTACCTCGTTGGCACCATCGAGGAAGCCGCCGAAAAGGCCGAAAAGCTAGCAGCAGTTTAGATTTGCTTTTCCCTAGCTCAGAATCCGCGAAGCGGATTCCGAGCCTTCCAAAGAGATCGCCATGTCCCAAACCATCAAACTGGAAGTGGTGACCCCGGAACGGCCGGTGTTCTCGGCCGAGGTGGCCGAAGTGCAGTTCCCCACGGCTTCCCGCGGGTACTATGGCATCTTGCCGGGCCACACCCCTCTGATGACAGCCGTGGGCGATGGACTGCTCTACTACGTCCAGGAGGGTCAGAGGCATTGGATCACCGTCTTCGGGGGCTTTGCCGAAGTGGGTCCTGATCGGGTCACCATCCTGGCCAGGGGCAGCGAGACGGTTGAGATGATCGACCTGGGGCGTGCCGAGGCCGCCCGGGAGCGTGCCCTGAAACTCCTGAAGGAGGCCCAGACTGAACCGGAAATGACCAAGGCCCAGGCCAAGCTGAACGCCAGCCTCATCCGTCTCCAAGCCGCAGGGCACCCTGCGGGCCACGGGTTCTGATCTGGGCCTCCCAACTCGGAGGCTCGGCGAAATGGATCCTCACCAGATCAGGCGTTCGTCCTGATCGAGCAGACTGACCCTGGAGTCCCGGAGCGCCTGGAGTTGGGGCAGCATGGGCACCCTGTCCCCGGGCGTCAGGTGGTAGATCTTCACCGGAACATCGCGTTGCAGCTTCGCTAGTTCCGCACCAAGTTTGGCCGGGGTGAGGTGCTTGGAGGCTGCCGCCAGGCGGACCTGCTCGTTCGGGAAGCTGGCTTCGGCGATGACGAGCCGCAGATTGGGCGTGGCGTTGGCCACCTCCCAGATACGGTCGGTTTCAGCGGTGTCGCTGGTAAAAATGAAAGCGTCCTTTTCGTCTTCCACCTTGAAGCCCACGCAGGGCACGAGGTGGTTCACGCGAATGGGCGTGATCCGGAGGCCGCAGACGTGGTAGGCGCGCTCTGGCTCGATGTCCGTGTAGCGGATGGTGGGGTCGTTGGGGCTCGGGATCACGCTGAAGTCAGGCCACAACTCATCATTGAAGAGATGACGCCGAAGCACGTCAAGGGTCTCGGGCAGGGCGTGGATCTCCACTGCGTCGTGGGTGTGGCCGAAGATGTTCTTGGTGAAGAAAGGCAGCGTGCAGATGTGGTCCAGATGCGAGTGGCTGATGAAGACGTGCTGGATCTTCACTTGCTCTTCCACCGTGAGGGCCCCTGTGATGGATCCCGCGTCGATGGCCACGCAGCCGTTTACGAGGAGCCCCGTCAGGCGCTCTCCGTTGGCCTCGCCCCCGCTGCAGCCCAGGATCCGTAGTTCCATCGTCCCTCGTAAGTTCAGTCATCATAGCGGACCTGAAAAAAAATGAGGCACCCAAGGGTGCCTCATCAAGAGAGCGAATCAGGTTCGGATCAGAATCGGATGCCGCCATACACGCCGATCTGCACCTGGGGGGACAGAGCGTCGGCGAAATCCTTGGGTGTGTTGGCGGTGCTGGTCTTGGAAAGGGGCGCAGCAACCTCCAAGGCGAAGAAAGGGCTGACCACGGGCGTGGGTATGCTGAAGCCGATATTCACCTTGGCCCAGGCACGACCCTGGGTGGTGTCGCCGTTGCCGAAGACGGGCAGGGTGGAACGCCAGGTGAGTTTTTCTGTTCGATACTCGACTCCGGCGCCCACGTTGACCAGGAATTTCCAGTTGAACGTGGCCCCAGCCGCCCAGTACTGGTTGTCCAGCTCACCCGTCTTGGTTCCACCGTAGGCCAGATCACCCGTGGTCTTGTTGTGCCAGGTGGCGTTCAGCTGGAGGGCCGCCACTTTCAGATCGAGGACATCGAATCCCAATCGGACGCCGAGGCCCGTGGGGCTGACGGCATCGTATTTCTGGCCAGTGCCGAAAGCCGCCGTCTGGGCTTCTCCAGCCTGCTTATCGAGAAGCAGGCCCAACTCTGTGGCCATGGCCGGGAGGACTGCCAGCATGGGCACGAGCAACAGCCTCTTGCGCATAGCACCCTCCATTTCCCATGGACACTGCATGATCCTCCCCGGTTGAAGCCCGGTCAACCACCTTTGGATCTATATCCTTGTTAATCTCACTCCCATGCGGGCCCACTTGCGTTTCCTGCTCCTGGACGACTTCGACCCCGACACGGGAGAACTCGCCCTGCGGGTGGCCTTCCAGCCCGGGCAGGATCCCGGATTGGAGCTGATCCGGCTCCGGCTGCATCTGGGACGGGCCGGGAATCCATTGGAACCCCTCATCCGTGAGCTTCGCACCCAGGTGCAGATGCCCATGCCGCCCCTCTGGGAACACGGGCTCAAGACCATCGTCCACGCCATCGAGGAGGAACTCCTTGCTCCAGATGGGCGCAATGCCCTGCGCTACCTGTGGGTCCGAACCCAGCTGCTCCACCCAGCCGAAGCGGCCCGGTCCACACCCAACCATCCCGTGGCCCGGCAGGTGGAGATCCTCCGGGATTGGGCCCACCGGCTGGATCAGGAGGGCCAGTCCCTGCGTGCGGCCGAGATTCTGGATCGGCTGCTGCTTCTGGCTCCCAAGGATGTGACCAGCCTTGCCTTCCTGACAGGCTTCTTCCGGTCCCAGGGCATGGCAGAGGAGATGGCTGCCGTGGCCGAACGGTGGAGCAAAGTGGAATCAGAGCGTGTGGAAGCGAAACTGCGTCATGGGGAGGCGCTGCTGCGCCTGGGCCGTGCCCAGGAGGCCCGAGCCGCGTTCGAGGCAGTACTGAAGGTCCAGCCGGTTCATCTGCTGGCCCACCTCGGCATGGCCCAGGCCCTTGGACTGCTCGGCGGCAATCCCTTCCCCCACCTGGATGCGGCCCAGGAATTGGACCCTGCGGCCACGGCCTCAGTCCTGCGGGAGACCTTCGACTACCGGTTGCTGATGTCGCCCCCCGGGGACCGGGACCACAGCCTCGAAGATCTGCCGGCCCTGCTTGGTGTCTCCGGCGCCGAGGTGCAGGATT
>CAIXHJ010000153.1 GCA_903919165.1 uncultured Holophagaceae bacterium | reverse complement strand
TGGCGGCGCACGATCATCGATGCCATCCGGCAGGATCCCCAGTGGTCCGGCGGGGACTACAAGACCCAACCCCAATCCCTGCGCACAGCTGCCCAGGTGCTCTACTTCATGAGCAGCAATCCCCTGCTGCGCCAGGAAGAGTCCCCTTCCCTGGCCAAGGCCGACGCCAACCTGGACAGGTTCGTATCCGGTTACTTGAAGACCGCCGATGCCAACGACGTGCTCTATGCCCTGGAGGCCTCCAGGGACTACGATCCCGGACCAGGTCTGGAGCGGATCCAGGCCCCCCTCCTGGCTGTCAACTCAGCGGACGACCTCATCAACCCGCCGGAGCTGGGCATCCTCGAACGTGAGATCCGGCGGGTACCCAGGGGACGGGCCGTGCTCCTGCCTTTGAGCCCCCAGACCCGAGGCCACGGCAGCCACACGGTGGCCGCGCTATGGAGCCAGGATCTGCTTGAGCTGCTGAAGCGCTCCGAACCCAAGCCCTAGAAGATCTCCTTGAAGAAATCCTGCATGTGCTGCCAGCTGCGGCGATGGGCGGCTTCGTTGTAGGCCGCGCCCTTGGAATTGTCATTCCCGGCCTCCTTCTGTGTGAAGGCATGGACGGCGCCAGCGTAGGCCACGAAGACATAGTCCGCCTTGGCCTGGCGCATCTCGTCCTGGAAGGCAGCCACATCTTTGGCGGGCACGTAGGGATCGTCGGCCCCGTGGCAGACCAGGACCTTGGCGGTGATGGACCCAGGCGGCTGATCCGCAGGCACACCAAGCAGGCCATGGAAGCACACCACGCCCTTCACGGGCAGGTCCCCCCGGGCGGCCTCCAGGGCCCCGGAGCCGCCGAAGCAGAAGCCGATGACGGCGACGCGACCACCATCGACGCCTTTCTGGGCCTTGAGCCGCTCGATGGCCGCTGCGATGCGGCGCCGGTAGAGGGCCCGGTCCCCAAGGTAAGTACCCGCCAGCTTGCCAGCCTCGCCGGTGTCCTTGGGATGGACGCCTTCGCCATAGATGTCCGCCGCCAGGGCCACATAGCCCAATTTGGCCAAGTCGTCTGACACCCGGCGCTCGTGGTCTGTGAGCCCCATCCACTGATGGATCACCACCACGCCCGGGACCTTGCCCTGGATCACAGCGGGCCGGGCGACGTAGCCCGCCAGCTTCGTGGAGCCATCGGCGTAGGTCAGCGGCTGGCCCGCGAGAACAGGGAGGGCGGCGAGGGAAAGGGCGAGGGCTGCGCGACGCATGGGAACCTCCACTGAAGGGAATCAGATTCTATAGCTGTTTCAACAACCGTTCCAGGGAAACCAGTCACCGCCCGGTGCTGCCGTAGCCCCCACCGCCGCGCTCCGTGTCGCCCAGGGTCTCGACGCTGGGTGCGGGAACCCAGGTCCAGGATTCCACGGGCGCCACCAGAAGCTGGGCGATGCGCTCGCCCCGGTGCAGCTTGAAGGGCGTAATGCAGTGGTTGATGAGCAGTACCTGTACTTCGCCCCGGTAGTCGGCATCGATGGTACCGGGAGCGTTGAGCACCGTGAGGCCATGGCGCAGGGCCAGCCCTGAGCGTGGCCGCACCTGCCCCTCGAAGCCCGGAGGAATGGCCATGACCAGACCGGTGGGAACCAGCCGCCGCTGGCCCGGCGCGATTTCCCAGATCTCGCCTTCGGGAATGGCGGCCCGCAGGTCCATGCCCGCCGCATGGGGCGTCGCTGCCACGGGAAGATCAAGACCGCGACCGTGAGGGAGCTGGTGGACGGGAATGCGCATTCAGTAATGATTCACCACAAAAACACCGAGGGGCAGAGAGAAAAAGACTGGTTGCCACAAAGGGCACAAAGAACACGAAAAATCTGGGGCCTCCAATCTGAAAGCATGCATTCCAGCGATCAACTTTGCCTTTTTGCTTTGTGTCTTTTTTGCCCTTTGTGGCCAATTTGTAGTTTGTGATTTTTATGTTTATTGCGGATTCCATAACCTGCCCTTCACTTCCCTTTCGCCAGCTGCCCGCAGGCCCCCTGCACGTCGCTCCCCCGGCTGTGGCGAACGGTGACGAAGCAACCCCGGGCCCTCAGCCAATCGGAGAACTGCTGTACGCGATCGTCGGTGGGCTGGCGGAAATCGCTGGCGCCATGCTCATTCATGGGGATGAGGTTCAGGTTGTGGGCGTGACGCAGGTCGCCCAGCCAGTTTGCCAGCCGTACTGCGTCGGCTTCGGTGTCGTTCTCCCCCGCCAGCAGCACGTACTCGAAACAGAATTTCTCGCCCCGCTTCAGGCCCCAGTCGTCGAGGGCCTGCCGGAGCCGCGCCAGGTTCCAGACGCGGTTCACGGGCATGGTGCGGCTCCGGGCCTCGTCCGTGGTGGCGTTGAGACTAAGGGCCAGCAGGGGCCGGGGTTCGAGCTTCGACAGCTTCTCGATGCCGCCCACCAGGCCGGAGGTGCTCACGGTGATGCGTCCCTTCCCTAGGCCCAGACCCGCCGGATGGCACATCAGGCGGATGGCGCGATGCAGGTGGTCCAGGTTGTGCAGTGGCTCCCCCATGCCCATGAACACGAGCGTCAGCTCGTGCCCGCGATCAGGCCCGAGTTCAACCATCAAGGCCAACACCTGGCCCAGGATTTCGCCGGCCTGGAGGTTGCGCAGAATGCCCATGCTGCCCGTGGCGCAGAAGGTGCAGCCCATGGCGCAGCCCACCTGGCTGGAGAGGCAGTAGGTCACGCGCGGATTCCGCACCTTCCGGGGCATGTGGACGGCCTCGATGCGCCTGCCGTCCGCCAACTCCAGCGCCAGCTTCGTGGATCCATCCAAGGAGGGCTGCCGTTCGACGATGGCGGGCAGGCGCAGGTCCGCCACGCTCTCCAACCAACGACGGATGCTGGATCCCAGGTCCGGCGCGCCGTCCTTCCAGGTCCAGGGACGATGCAGCCGCTTGAAGGTCTCCTGCGCGCTGCCCGGACAGCCGAGGGCTTCCAGATCTTCCTGAAATAACGACCAGGCCGAGGGCGGGCCCTCCTGCTCGGGGGCGGGCCTGTCCCAGGGAATGGCGCGGGTGTCAGTCATAAGAAAAGGGGCCTAAGCCCCCCTTCATTCTACCGGCATTCCACCGGATCATGCCTTTGCCGCCAGGTCGGCATGCTCGGCCTGGAAGGCTTCCATGGGTCCCGGGTTCCACCCCTTCCGGGGCAACTTCCAGCCGGCCTCCACCCGCTCCCAGCCTAGGTGGGCGTAGTAGTCCCGGGCCAGAGGCGAAGCCAGCAGGACCCACTGGATGCCCTCGCCGAGCCCCTGGGCCAGGTCCAGCAGGCGGCGCCCCACACTTGCCTTCTGGAACTCTGGATGGATCGCCAGGTCGCAGACATAGCCGTCATAGACGAAGTCGGTCCATCCCCGCAGAAGGCCCACGAGGCGATTTCCCGTGTAGGCAGAGATGACCACATTAGAACCTTCGAACATGCGACGGATGCGCTCGGGGTCATGGATGGGCCGGCGCAGGGGCGATGCGGCGTAGAGGGCCCGGATGGCCTCCACGTCGGGGCGCCGGTCAAGGTGGAAGCTCAGATCCATGTTCATTCGGAGTCCTCCGGAAATGCCTGCTGGAAACGACCTCAGGCCACCAGGTCCTGCGGTCGGATGTCGCAGCCGCGCCGGGTGCCGAGCGCACTGAGGCCAAGTTGGGAGGGATCCAGCAGCTCCTGGGCGACGCGCATGAGGTCGTCCGGGGTCACGGCTTCGATCTCATCCATCTGCTGATCGAGGCTGCGCAGTTCGCCATGATGGATGGCCTGGTGGGCGAGGTTGAACATGCGACTGCTGCTGCTCTCCTGGCTGAACACCAGGCTCGTGCGGGCCTGGAGCTTGGCGCGGGCCAGTTCGTCGGTTTCCACGCCCTTCCCGCGGAGCCGTGCGCACTCGGCCATGGTGCGGCTCACCAGCTCCCGCAACTGGGCCGGAGCGCAGCTGGCGCTGATCTGAAGCGCGCCAGTATCGGCGTAGGGGCTCATGTAGCTGCCCACCTGATAACAGAGCCCCCGCCGCTCGCGCAGTTCCATGAACAGCCGTGAGGCCATGCCGCCGCCGAGTATGTGACTCAGCAAATGCGCAGCGGCGCGATCCGGTGAAAGATGATCCGGCCCGGGAAAGCCCATGACGAGGTTGGCCTGCTGGAGGTCCTTTCTAGGCGTGTTCAGCAGGAAGGGGCTGGTTCTCGCTCGCGCACTTGGCGCATGAGCCGAGCCCCTGGGCAGCTTGCCCAGGATGGGTCTGAGCAGCTCGCGGAAGGCCTCCGGTTCAATGGCGCCAGCTGCGGCCACCACCAGGTTCGGGGCCCGGTAGGTGTGGTCGAAGAAGGCGCGGGCCTCTGTGGGACCGTAGGCCGACACCTGTTCCGGACGGCCCAGGATGGGATGGGCCAGAGGGGTGCCCTCCCAGAATCCACCATAGAACAGCTCGCTCACCCAGTCGTCGGCCTGGTCCTCGCTTTGCGCGATCTCCTCCAGGATGACGCCGCGCTCGCGGACCAGCTCCTCAGTATCGAAGCGAGGGGCAGTCACCAGCTCGCCCAGCAGATGCACCAGCTCCGGCAGCTGGTCCGACAGCACCTTGCCGTAGAAGCAGGCCACCTCCTTGCCCGTGAAGGCGTCCACGTGACCACCCAGGCGATCCGTGGCCTCCGCCAACTCATCGGGCGTGGGGTAGGCCTCGGTGCCCTTGAACACCGTGTGTTCCAGGAAGTGGGCCAGGCCCTCTTCCGCCGGACCCTCGTGCCGGGACCCCCGCCGCACCCAGAACCCCACCGCGCAGCTCTTCACATGAGGCAGCTGTTCGATCAGGATCTCGGTGCCCTCAGGCGTGACGGTGCGGAGCTGGGACTGTGACATTTCCCTAGTCTACAGTCCAAGGTCCCTACCCTTCAGCCTCACTCCCGGCCAATCCGATCGGCGTCCGGTTCAGCTTCCATCCAGCCAGGGCCCAGCAAAGGGCGCCGAAGACAAGCAGGGCGAGACATGCGAGGAAGGGATGGGTGTTCACCTGCTCCTGGGCCAGCAGCTGGTTGGCATGGACCTCACTCGCCCGGCTGCCAGCGAGGCTTTCGATGTAGTGGGTGAACGTGAGTCGCTGGAGGAAGGGTGGAAGAATCCGCACCAGCGGTTCCCAGAGGAAGAAGTAGAGGGCGCCCCAGAGGGTTCCCCGCTTGAAGAGGAGACCCACCAGAGTCATCAGGCCCAGTTCGCCCCACCAGGCACACACCATGGCCACGATGCGACCCGGCAGCAGGCTCGGATCACCGCCGAGGACCTGGAGGCCCAGAACCGCGATGGTGAGCCAGAGGGCACCCCAGGCGAACCAGGGCAGACCCTTGCCCAGGGGCAGGGCCCAGGCGGGAGCGGGGCGGACCAGCAGGAGGGGCAGGGTCCGCTGTTCCAGGTCCTCCCGGATGCCCGCAGGGGCCGCCACCAAGGCCATGATGGGCAGCATCATCTTCACGAGGACCTCGTGGAAGACCTTGACCGCCTCGGCGGGGCTGGCGTCCCCGCCCCTGATCCGGACGAGAGTGAAGATGATGAGGCTGAGGCCCACGGGGAGCACCACCAGGCCCGCGAGAACCCACCCCCGGCCCTGGAGGACGCGCGGCGCATAGCCCCTGGCTGTGGCCTGAAGGGTTCTATAGGGAGACGGCGCGGCATTGGTCATGGATTCCCCCACGTGCGATCGAATTGTGCGGAACCCCCTGGGAAGACAAGCCCGGGACAGGCTCCGCCTGGCCCGGGCACGGGGGTCCGGGGGGAGGCTCCATGTCCACAAACCGGTGGCGCGTGGGAGTAACGCGCAGCGTTGCGATACATGGAGTCGAGCAGCGTGGAACCCCCGGACAACATTAGGCATGATCCTTCGTGAGGTATTGAAAGACCGCGTCCAGGTTGAGGTCCAGGGGATCCAGGGCGCGCAGCGGAATGCCGCCCTCGGCCGCGGCCTTCTGGAGGCGAGGCAGGAGGTCCCGGGGCGAGCGCACGGAGATCACCACCGCCCCGTCTTCCATACGCAGGGCGGCCAGTTCAGGCTGCTCCACGGCCCAGCGCGCCAGGGCCTGGGCTTCACCGGTAAGGCGCAGCTCGACGGGGTGGCGATCCAGCAGCTGGCGGATCTCTGTGACTGAACCCTCCGCCAGCAGACGGCCTCGGAACAGCAACAGAATGCGGTCCGTGAGCTGGGCGATCTCGCCCAGGATGTGGCTCGACACCAGGATACGCGTGCCCTTCTCGGCGAGGTCCCGCAGCAGGGCCATCAACGTCAGGCGGGCCTCAGGATCCAGTCCGCTGAAGGGCTCATCGAGGATGAGCAGCTCCGGCTCATGCAGCAGGGCCTGGGCCAGGCGGATGCGCTGACGCATGCCCTTGGACATCCGCGAGAAGGTGAGATGGGCCCGATCCGCCATGCCTACAATGCCGAGGGCCCGGGCCATGGCAGCCTTCAGACCCTCGCCCGACAATCCCGACAGCTCGCCCATCATGCGGAGCCAGCGGTCAGCGCTGAGGCCCGACGGCAGCCGGTCCCCCTCGGGCACCAGGCCCAGCCGGGCCAGCACGGAAGGATTGCGGAAGGGCGCTTCGCCAAAGACTTTCACCCCGCCGCCTGAAGGTGGCAGCAGGCCCGAGAGCAGCTGGAGCAGCGAGGATTTCCCGGCCCCGTTGGGGCCCAGCAATCCAGTGATGCCGCCGCCCTCCGGCAGCTGGAAGGTGGTGGGACTCAGGCCCAGGATGGGGCCGTAGCGGAGGGAGGCGCGATCTAGAGTGATCATCAGATCACCACCTCGGAGGGCCGGGTCCGCCGGGCGGCCACGAAGGTCCAAATGCCGATATGGAAGGCCGTACCCAGAACGGCGGGAAGCCACGCCACCATGGGGTGTTCCACTCCCACGAAGAGCTGGGGCCAGGCTTCCGCCAGCATGACCGGATTCAGGCCATCGATGGCCCTGATCCCGGTCAGTCCGTGGATCATGGTGGCCAGGGTACCGGTGCCCAGGACAAGCCCAAGGACCCAGCCGATGCCCGCCCGCGGCGTGGCGGCCATGCTGGAGGCGCCCACGGCCAGGGATCCCATGAGGACCGAACTGACCGCCATGGCAGGCAACAGACGGAGGGGAACCGTGACCCAGACGGGACCGCTCGTGCCCGCCAGCAGCAGCGACATCAGCCAGGGCAGGAGGGCGAAGGGCAGCAGGATGGTGAAGGGCAACGCGGAGGCGAAGCCGAGTTTGGCGAGCAGGTAATCCTTGGGAGCCACAGGATGGGCGTACATCAAGGGACGAACCCGGTAGAGCGTGTCCCGGGCCACGAGCCCGCCGCCCACCAGAGCCACCAGGAACCAGAGCAGGTAGCTGGCGGGGTTCAGCAAATCCGCCTGGAAATCCGCACCCTGGGTGAGGACGGTCTTCGCGAAATCCTGCATGGGCCTGAAGGCCTGATTCGTCTGAAGCAGATGGTCCACATAAATGCGCGCCACCTTCCAGAGGAGCATCATGAGGAAGGCAAAGCCGAAGAAGCGGCCTATCTTCTGGCGCCACAAGCGTGTGAAGTCGAAACGCATGAGCACCAGGGCAGGCGGATGCCCCTGATGGAGATCCGGCGCGGGCGGGAGTGTGGGCGCGTAGATGGGCATCTCAGCATTCCCGAAGGGCAGAGGAATCGGTCGTGGACGGGACGTCCGGAGCAGGCTTCGCTTGGTCCGGACGCAGGAGTTCCGGGGGTGTAGGCCGCAGACCGGACCCCCGGATAGCATCATCCGGAGCAGGCTTCGCCTGGTCCAGACGCGGGGGTTCCGGGGGTGTAGGCCGCAGGCCGGACCCCTGGACAGCATCAGGATGGAGGGCCCGCAACAGCACCTCGTCCAGGCGGTCGTGACGCGGCGTGACCTGCACCAGCGTGGCGCCCTGCAGCTGGGCCCAGCGGAAGATGCCCGCGGGATCAGCCTCCGTCAGCTCCAAATCGTAGAGGCCGTTCCGGGCCTCCAGCATGGTGCCAAGGTCCGAAAGGGCGGCCTCTTTGGCCCCATCCAGAGGATCCAGGAAACGAAGCTCCACACGCTTGGCAAGCGCCTTGCGGAGGCCGGCCATGGAACCCGCCGCCTTGATCTGACCCTGATCGAGGATCACCAATTGATCCGCCACTCGCTCCACATCGCCCAGCAGATGGGAGGCCAGGATGACGCCCGTTCCCAACTCCGCATGGACGCGCAGAACCAGGTCCAGCATGCGGCGGCGTCCATCGGGATCGAGACCGTTGGTGGGCTCGTCCAGGAAGATCAGCTCAGGGCTGTGCACCAGGGCCTGGGCCAGCTTCACCCGCTGCCGCATGCCCGTGGAATACCCGCTGACCGGGCGGTAGCGGGACTCATCCAGCCCCACGAAGTAGAGCACCTCATGGGCGCGATCCCGGGCGGCCTCCGGCGCGAGGCCGCTCAGTTCGCCCCAGAAGGCCACCTGCTCGTAGGCCGAGGCATCCTCGATGAGGGCGTCGTACTCAGGCATGTAGCCGATGCGGGAGCGCAGCTTCGATGAACCGGCCGCACCCAGAGGCACACCCAGCACGGTGCCCGAACCTCGGGAAGGAATCAAGAGACCCAGCAGGGCCTTTAGCAGCGTGGACTTCCCGGCGCCGTTGGGGCCCAGCAGACCCACGATGCCGCGTTCGAGAGACAGGGTCAGGCCCTTCAGGGCGGGTGTCGCGGTCGCGGTGTAGCGCACTTCCAGATTCTCGAAGGCGATCAACGGGGTCTCCAATGGGTGGATTCATTACTCCGGGATGAAGGCGGCTACGAGATCGCGTCCTTTTAGCTTAGGGGCCGGTACGTAATGACCCGTGCTTTTCTGGTTGTTATGCTGCGGCTTCTAATGCGGTCCTGGCCTTTGGAACGACTAGGTTAATTTTGAACGACGGCTTAGGCTGTAAAACACCATCCTCCCATCTCGCTGAAAGTTCCGCATGCAACTCTTGGACTGGTCCCTCCTCGACGCCCTTCAGGCCGGGGCACTGGCGGCGCTGTTCATCAGCAGTGGCATGGAAGCGATTTTACGCCGGGATCGGATGATGGGATGGCTGGCGCTCACCTGTCTCCTGGTGGGTCTGCGCCATCTGGTGCTGGCCTTGGGCACCCTGCCAACGATGAACCCGGATCTGGTGGACCGTGCCCAGAGCCTGCTGGCGGCCTTCGGATTCATCGCCCTCTGCGCGACCCTGTCCGAGCTCTTTCCAACTCACGTTCCCCCGTCGTTTTCCCGGCTGGATGGCCCTCGGCCTGATCCCGAACTTCATCCGGAACCTTCTCCTTCCTCATCCAGGGTTCTGGGATACCTGGTCACACAACGCAGCCAACCTCGCCTACCTGTTGGGCTGTGGCTTCATCATCTCCTGGACGCTTCGGGCCCGGCAGGATGGCGACCAGATGGGGAAACGCCTGTTCCCGGGTTTCCTGATCCTGACCCTGCCTGTGGTTGTGGAGATCGCGGCCTTCAGCCTGTTCGACCTGAAGCTCAGACTGTCCGGATTCAGCCTGATGATCCTGGCCATGATCATCTTGAACTCATGGCAGTGGCTGGTGGTCAACACGATGGAATTCCGCATCCACAGGATGGAGAACGAGGTGGAAAGATGGAAGAGCCTGGTCCCGGGAAGCACCTTCCGCACGGACCAGCCGTCTCCGGCGATGGATGGTCTCTTCGGTGCCGACTGGCCTGACCAGATCAGAGCCAACCCCTTTGAGCCGCTGGTCGGCTCGGACGGCATCCACTATCGGGTCCGGAGCCGGATTCTCTACCATCAGGAACGGGTGGGGTGTTACGAGCGTCAAGAGGAGGCACCGCCTGGCCGTCAGGGGTTCATGTCCGGGTGGACCGTGGGGCTGGGCCTGGACGATGCCGCTGAGAGCGCCAGGATCCAGATGCTGCTGCGGTCCTGGGGAGCGGAGGTCCAGCTCTGGGGAACCGTTCCTCCGAGGGAAGGACCCTATCCGAGTGTGCTTCTCTGGGCCCGGGAGCCAAGCATCCTTGCCGTGTGGCGTGAAGGCGACCTGCCGAGGAGGCGCCCCCGCTGGATCCAGATCGGAGGACCCCTCACCGGGAGCCCCCATGCACGCCTGGAGCCGGGTGCATCCGATCTGGACATTCAGCACACCCTCGACCGGCTGCTCTTCCGGCGCTGATCCATGGCTCTTAGGCTGGCCTTGCGGCACTTGCCCGAAAGCCCGGCAACCGTCAGAGAATGAGCGCATGAGCTTCGCCCATCTCCACCTGCACACCGAGCACTCCCTCCTCGACGGCCTCACCCGCATTCCCGAGCTCGTGAAAAAGTGCCAGGCCTCAGGCATGCCCGCTGTGGCCGTCACCGATCACGGGAACATGTTCGGGATGATGAAGCTCTTTGACGCCTGCGAGAAGACCATGGATCCTGATGGTACCTGGGCCGTGAAGCCCATCCTGGGCTGTGAGGTGTACGTTGCGCCGAAAACCCGGTTCGACAGGAAGCTCGAAGCCAAGAACGCCACTGGCGAAGAGGGTCTGGAGGACTGCGTGGATCCAAGCGGATCCCGGGACGCGGGCTACCACCTGGTGCTGCTCGCGAAGAATTCCGTGGGCTTCCGGAACCTCTCCAAGCTGGTGTCGGCGGGCTTCACCGAGGGCTTCTACTATAAGCCGCGCATCGACAAGGACATCCTCCGCGAGCACAGCGAAGGCCTCATCGCGCTATCAGCCTGCCTGGGCGGCGAGGTGCAGGCCCGCATCCTCCAGAACCGCTTGGACCAGGCGGAACGGGTATCCTGCGACTTCCGGGACATCTTCGGTGAGGACTTCTACCTGGAGATCCAGAACCAGGGTTTCGACAAGGAGAAGGAGATCATCCCCTTCCAGCAAGAGCTGGCCACGAGGCTCGGCATCCCACTGGTGGCCACCAACGACGCCCACTACCTCAACCACGAGGACGCCGACCTGCACGACACACTGCTCTGCATCGGCACCAAGACCACCAAGGCCAAGGAGAAGCGCATGCGCTTCGCCACGGACCAGTTCTATGTGAAGACGCCCGGGGAGATGCGGACCGTGTTCCCGGATCATCCGGAGTATCTGGAACGCACTTTGGAAATCGCCGCCAAGGTGGACCTTTTCCCCATCACGCGGAAGCCTGTCACGCCGCGCTTCCCCGTGCCCGCTGGCTATGACCTGGACGCCTACTTCGTGCATGTCGCCCAGGAGACCTTCGAGCAGCGGCTGGCGGAATGCCGGCCCCTTTGGCAGGCGGGCTCGCTCAAACACGCTGAGGAGAAGTACCGTGAACGCCTGGCCTTCGAGCTGGACATGATCCTCAAGATGGGCTTCCCGGGCTACTTCCTGCTGGTCTGGGACTTCATCCGCAAAGCCCGGGAGATGGGCGTGCCCGTGGGCCCGGGCCGGGGATCGGCGGCCGGCAGCATCGTGGCCTGGTCCATGCGGATCACGGACATCGATCCCATGCAGTACGACCTGCTGTTTGAGCGGTTCCTGAACCCGGAGCGGGTGTCCATGCCCGACGTGGATATCGATTTCTGTCGGGACGGCCGCCAGAAGGTCATCGACTACGTCACGGAGAAGTACGGCCAGGACAAGGTGAGCAACATCATCACCATCAACCAACTCAAGACCAAGGCCGTGATCAAGGATGTGGCCCGAGTCTTCGAAAAGGATTTCGCTTTCGCCAACAACCTCACCAAGCTGGTGCCCCAGGAGCCCGGGAAACCCATCACCGTGGGCGAGGCCCTCAAGAAGAGCGACAAGCTGCGCGAACTCTACGAGACCGACCCCGAGGTGAAGAACATCCTGGATATCTCCGCCCGGCTTGAAGGTTTATCGCGCAACACGGGCGTCCACGCGGCGGGCATCATCATCGCTCCGGACGAGCTCACCCAGTTCGCGCCCCTCAGCGTAGACAAGGACAGGAAGGTGATGGTGCAGTACACCATGACCGAGGCCGAACGGGCGGGTCTGCTGAAGATGGATTTCCTGGGCCTGGAGACCCTCACGCAGATCGCGAAGATTCAGGAAGTCATCACCCGGCGACACGGCCAACCCAAGGACATGACCACCATCCGGAGCTTCGACGACAAGAAGACCTTCGACCTGTTCTCGGCCGGCGATACGGATGGCATCTTCCAGTTTGAATCCGGCGGCATGAAGCAGCTGCTGCGCCAGTTGGGACCTGACCGCTTCGATGACCTCATCGCCCTGAACGCCCTCTTCCGGCCGGGCCCCCTGGGCGCGGGCATGGGCACCACCTATGTGGAGCGCCGCCACGGCCGCGAGCCCGTGACCTACATGTTCGCGGACCTGGAGCCCATCCTCTCCCCCACCTACGGCGTGATCTTGTACCAGGAACAGGTCATGCAGATCGCCAGCCTCATCGCCGGATACTCCCTGGGCGAGGCGGACATGCTGCGCCGCGCCATGGGCAAGAAGGACAAGGAGAAGATGGCCAAGGAGAAATCCAAATTCATCGAACAGGGCGCCTCCCGCGGCTACGACAAGGCCAAGGTCGCCGAGCTCTTCGACCTCATCGAATTCTTCGCGGGCTACGGCTTCAACAAGAGCCACAGCGCCGCCTACGCCATGGTGGCCTACGAGACCGCCTACCTGAAGGCCAACTACCCTGTGGAGTTCATGGCGGGCCTGCTCTCCACCAAGTCCGGGCGCACGGACGATGTGGCCAAGTATGTGCAGAACTGCCGGGAGCGGGGCATCGAGGTCCTGGGTCCGGACATCAACGAATCCGCTCTCGATTTCACCGCGACGGGAGACCGGCAGATCCGATTCGGATTTGCCGCGGTGAAGGGACTGGGAGACGCCGCGCTCCAGGCCATTCTGGAGGCCCGGCAAGCTGAGGGGAAGTTCAAGGACCTCCTCCACGCCCTCAAGAGCACGGACCTCCAGAAGGCCAACCGCAAGGTCTGGGAGTCGCTCATCAAGGCCGGCGCCTTCGACAGTCTGGAACCCAACCGTGCCGCCCTGCTCCAGGGCCTGCCTGATGCGGTATCCGCAGCCTGCCGCGGAACCGGCAACACGGGCATGACCAGCCTCTTCGACGACGCGGAAATGGCCACCCTCAGCGAGGACTGGCGGGTGCCGGAAAACATCGAGCCCTGGGACCGCAAGACCCGCCTCGCTGCCGAGCGCGAGGTCCTGGGCCTCTTCGTCAGCGGCCATCCCCTTGAGGAATTCGCCGACGCCATCCAGGTCCACACCTACGGCACTCTGGCCAAGGTCATGGAGGACGCCACTTCGGGCCGCCTCCGGGACCGCCATGAAGTGACCATCGGCGCCATGGTCTCCACCGTCGCCTTCAAGACCAACCAGAAGGGGGAGTCCTGGGCCATCCTCCAGGTCGAGGACCTCACAGGGAAGATGGAAGTCCTCCTCATGGCCAACAAGTGGGATCCGGTCACCAAGAAGCCGGGCCTGCGCCCCTTCGAGCGCTACCGCCACCTCGCCGTGCCCGAGGCCATGCTGCGTATCACCGGCGAGCTGCGGGTGGAGACGATCCAGGGCAACGGCGGCAGCGGGGGAAATGGGAACGGGGGGGGGAGGGCGAGGAAGACGAGGAACAGACCGTGGTGAAGGTCTTCGCCACCCTGCTCGAACCACTCGAAGGCTTCCAGGGCCAGGGCTTCACCGGCGTCCTGGTGCGTCTGCCCCCGGGGGAATGTCCTCCGCGCCTGGCCGCCATCCTCGCGGATCACCGGGGGGATCTCCCCGTGACCTTCGAATACCGATCGAAGGAGGGCCTCACGGCTCGGGTCAAAGCGGGTTCCGACCTGCGCCTGAAGCACGACCCCAACCTGGCAGAGCAACTGGCCCGGGAGACAGGCTGCACGCTGAACTGGACCTATTGAGAACCTGTCCGGAGTATCCTCATGCGCATGCCGAAGACCCGTTCCGGATCCGAGCCTGATCTCCACGCCGTCATCGAGGCCCTGGCCAAGGCCTCCACGGCCCTTTCAGAGATGCCCCTGGGCCGCCGGGACTTCCCCTCTCGCACGGCCCTGGCCTCCCTCGTGGAGGACCTGCGCGCCCTGCTCTTCCCGGGCTATTTCGGGGCCTCCGAGCTGAAGGCAGACACCCTGCGCTACCACCTCGGCGCCTGCATGGACCGGGTGGCACACGGCCTTTCCGAGCAGATCCAGCGCGGCCTGATGGCCACGGATGCCACCTGCGTCGACTGCGGAGACCGCGCCCAGGCCCTCGCCCGGGCCTTCCTGGCCAAGCTGCCGGAAGTGCGCCATCTCCTTGCCACGGATATCCAGGCGGGCTTCGAGGGCGATCCCGCCGCCACCAGCCCGGAGGAGGTGCTCTTCTCCTATCCCGGGCTCCTGGCTGTCACCAGTCAGCGCCTGGCCCACGAGCTGCTGAAGCTGGGCGTGCCCCTGCTGCCGCGCATGATCACCGAACATGCCCATAGCCTCACGGGCATCGACATCCATCCCGGCGCCCAGATCGGTGAGCGGTTCTTCATCGACCACGGCACGGGTGTTGTCATCGGCGAGACCTGCATCATTGGCCGCAACGTGCGGATCTACCAGGGCGTGACGCTCGGCGCCAAGAGCTTCCCCCTCGACGCCGAGGGTCATCCCATCAAGGGTGTGCCGCGCCACCCGGTGGTGGAGGATGACGTGATCGTCTACTCCAACGCCACCATTCTCGGCCGCATAACCCTGGGAAAGGGCTCGGCCATCGGCGGCAATGTGTGGCTCACCCGGAGCGTGCCGCCGGGCAGCATCATCACCCAGGCCAATGAAAAGGACGGGATGCCCTCATGAGGAAAGGAAGGCCAGCATGAGCGTCCTCCTGCGGTTCGTCTTCTCCGCCGTCGGCCTGCTGGTGGCCTGTTCCTTCGTGCCTGGCCTCGGGCATGGCTCATTCCTGGACCTGCTGATCGTGGCGGTCCTCCTGGCCGCGCTGAACACCACCGTGGGCTCCTTCCTCAAGCTCATCGCCATCGTCCCCGTGGCCTGCTCCTTCGGCTGCTTCAGCCTCGTCATCAATGGGCTGGTCTTCTGGCTGGCGGGGGCGCTGTCCTCCAAACTGGGTCTGGATTTCACTGTCAGCGGCTTCTGGGCCGGTTTCTTTGGTGCCCTCGTATCCAGCCTCATTGCCTCCATCCTCAACGGGATCTTTATCCCCAAGGACCGCCAGCGTCCCCAGGGACCGCCGCCGACCATCAAAGTGGTGAATTGAAGCGGGCTGCCTAGGGTGCTGGCCCTGAATGAGCAGGATCAGCCATGGGAAGGGCCAGCACCCTTCCCCCAGGCAACGCCTGCGTTGTCTGGGATCTATGGTCATCGGGGCATGGCCTCTCTGGCGATCTGGCATGCATGTGTGCCGGATCTGTCACCCCATTGGGGGCACGGCCCTCCAGGTATCGCACGCAGGGCGTGCTCCCGCTCGCGAGTGCTCGCGGACCTGGAGCCTCCCCCCAAACCCCCGCCACGTGCGGTGCCTCAGCGAAGTGGATCATCCAAGTTTTTGCGGGGCACCATCCTAGGTCGTTTCCAACAGCTCGCGCACCGCAGCCTCGGCAGCCTTCCGGAGGGCTTCGGCATCCGGGTAGGCGGTGGGCTCAAGGGGTGTGCCCACGGTGATGCGGTAGGGACCGCCCTGCACGCGCCAGGTCCCCTTGGGCAGGATGTCCAGACCGCCATGGATAGCCAAAGGCACTACCGGGATTCCCGCCTCGAAGGCCAGGGCGAAGGCCCCTTTCTTGAAGGGCAGTATCCGGCCATCGCGGCTTCGGGTGCCTTCGGGAAAAGCCATGACGCTCTGACCCGCGCGGATGCGCATGGCGGCCCGTTCCAGGCTGCTCAGCGCGGCCTGGCGGTCCCCACGGTCGATGAAGATGAAGTCAGCCAGCCAGATCACCCAGCCCAGGAAGGGCACCCGGGCCAATTCGCGTTTCGCCATGAACACGGGACGGCAAGGGAGTGTGGAGATCACCAGGGGCGGATCGAATAGGGACGTGTGGTTGCCGATGAACACTCCGGATCGCCGTCCGTCGCGCAGATCCTCCGGAAGCCCCTCCCAACCCGTCAGCTGACGCCGGATGCCGAAGGCCCGGGCGGTTCCTCGGATGTACCAGGGAGCCACCCACCAGAAGGCCCGCCGCCCCCCGAAGAAGGGGGCCAGCAGGAAGCAGAGCCCCACCGACAAGGCGAGGGCCACCCCACCCAGGATCCAGACCAGAGATGGCCTGAAGAAAGATCGGTCCGCTGCCACCTACTGGGCTGGCAACAGCACGGCGTCCTTGAGACGCACGGGGAACTGCGGGACATCACTCATGCCACGGCGCCATTCGGTCTTGACCTTCGCGATCTTGTCCACGGCCTCCATGCCTGCGATCACCCGGCCGAAGGCGCAGTACCCGTAACCTTCCTCGCTCATGTCCCGATGGTCCAGGCGGGGGTTGTCCGACACATTGATGAAGAACTGGGCCGTAGCGCTATGTGGGGCGCCCGTGCGGGCCATGGCGATGGTGCCTCGGGTGTTCTTCAGACCTGCCTTGAAGGTCTGGGGCGCTTCGTTGAGGATCGGAGCGTGGTTGGGCTTCTCCTCCAGGTTCTCGAGCATGCCGCCGCACTGGATCATGAAGCCCTCGATGACCCGGTGGAAGATGGTGCCCTTGTAGTGGCCGTCTTTGACGTATTGCAGGAAGTTCTCCACGGTCTTCGGAGCGAGCTCCGGCTCCAGCTCCACGACGACGGGACCGTAGCTGGTGAGCAGCTGCACGCGGGGCTTGGCGAGGGGCACGGGTACAGGCGCGGGCGCGGGCGTCTCGGCAGGCTGCGCAGCCGGCGGAGCCGGCGGGGCTTGTGCGGCCAGGGGAAGGATCAGAACAAGGGAGCAGAGGAGAGCTCGGACCATGGGGACTCCAGACGGGTGACACCTCATTCTGCCGCGAATCAGGGGGATGTCCCCGTTATCGTGGTTTCATGCCCTTACTGGACCTGCCCCCCTGGATCATTTCGCTGCTGCTGGCCCTCTTCGGCCTGGTGGTGGGGTCCTTCGGGAATGTGCTGATCCACCGCCTGCCCCAGGAGGATCCAGCCGAGCGGAACATCGTCACCAAGGCCAGCCACTGCCCCGGCTGCAAGGCCAAGATCAAGCCCTGGCACAATGTACCCCTTCTCGGATGGCTGTGGCTGCGGGGCAAGTGCGCCAATTGTGGCTGGCGGATCCCGGTGCGCTACCCGCTGGTGGAGCTGCTCACGGGGCTGCTGTTCGCCGCCTCGCCCTGGTTCTTCCCCTTCGGAACGCTCATCTGGTTCAAAGGCCTCATCTGCGGATTTGCGCTGATCGTGCTTTTCTTCACGGACTTCACCGAGATGATGCTGCCGGATGCCCTCCAGCTCCCCCTCATGGCGTTGGGCGTACTGCTGACCCTGCCCCAGATCTTCCGTCCTGAAGTCCTGATGAAGCTCTGGACTGGCCCGACCGAGATCCTCCAGGTCCTGGCCTTCCACAACGGCCTGCAGCCAGCCCCCGCCTATCACGGCTTTGAAGCCGCTGTCACCTGGCAGAGCAGCCTCATCGGCCTGGCGGTCGGCTACGGCGTGCCCGCCCTGATGAACCTGGTCTATAAAGCCATCAGGAAGACCGATGGCATGGGCATGGGCGACTTCAAGATGCTGGCCTGGCTGGGCGCCTTCTGGGGCTGGGCCCCCATGCTGGGCATCCTCTTTCTGGGCGCTGGCCTCGGCGCCGCCGTGGGTCTGCCCCTCTTGCTCTTGCGCCGCTCCCGAGGACAGGAAGCCTCCGGCCAGACCATGCTGCCCTTCGGCTGCTTCCTGGCCCTGGCCACTCCCATCGTCGTGTTCTTCGGGCGGGCCCTGTGGCTGGGTTACCTTGGGTGGGTCGGATAGGCAGGCTTGAGAATGAAAACCAGCACCCGACTACTTCTGCTGGTGGTCGAGCGAACGGCAGTACGTTTCCCGGGCCATCAGAATGAGTAACAGAGAGGCGATGTTGCATCCGAACATCAGGCTGAATCCAGCCTGATAGGCCGTGGCATCGTAGACCCTCGCCCCACCGGCCGTGACCCCTTGCCAGTAGCGATCGAGGATCCAGCCCACGCCCGGTTGCAGCAGCATGCCGCCGAGCAACGGTCCCATATTGCAGATACCAGCCACGGTGCCCATCAAATGCGCCGGCACTGATTCCTTGGCCATGGCAAAACCGAGGATCATGGCCCCCGAAGCGAAACCGCCGATCACCAGCAGGAGGATCATCAGCGGCAGGGGGGGCACCCAGTAGTAAACCAGGGCCCAGCAGGCAAGAGAAACGATGACACAACCGATGTAAATGGATTTCCGCCGCCCCAGACGTTCCGACCACACCCCCAGCAACGGACCGCCCAGGGCCCAAGCCACCAGCAACAGGGAGGTGATGGCCGACGCGGTCTTGGTACCCAGGCCATGCACCTGGCGGAAATAAGGCACACCCCACAGTCCCCCAAAGGTCAGGATCGAGCCTGCCAACCCGATGGCTGCAAGCATCACGATCCAGACGTTGCGATATGAGAGCGCTTCCAACACCCCACGCCACATGGAACCATGCTTGCCTGCCGGTCCGCCCCCGGTGGCAAAACTCTCATAGCCCGCTTCGGAGGGATCATCCCGAACGCGAATCCAGATGAAGATTGCCAGGATGCCAGTCAGGGCCGCCGCGAAGGTCATGACAGGACGCCATCCGAACGTCTCCAACGCCAGTCGCAGAGGCACTCCCGCTGCCACGCCGCCGACAATTCCCACCAACAGGGCCATGCCAGTGGCCAGCGCGAACTGGTGAGGTGCAAACCAGCGCGTGGCCAGCTTCATCATGGCCACGAAGGCCACGGATAAGGATGCCCCGACCATCAAGCGCCCGGCATTGGCCCAGAACAACGTGGGTGCCAGGGCAAACACCAAGCTTCCCAAAGCCCCCACGGTCGCACCAGCCGTCAGCAGGCGGCGCGGACCCCAGCGATCAGCAAGGATGCCAGTTGGAACCTGCATGAACACGTAGGAGTAGAAATAGAAGGCTGAGAGATTACCGAGGGCGGCCGCACCAAGGGAGAATTCGGTCATCAGTTGATCGGTCATCACCGCCGGGGCGACACGCTGGAAGAACGCGAATAGATAGAGCAAAGCCCCCAAACCCCAGATCATCCAACTCAGCCGTGCGGGGGGATGGTTGGCTGCGACGGACAAGAGCATCTCCTCGGGAGGATGGAGAGGATTATCAACCCAGATGGATGTTCCAGAGGGTGTCCATGTCCCACAGCCCTGCCTTCAATGTGAGGGGGCGCCCTGCCCTCAGCCCTGCTGACTCAACTCCATCAGCACGCCACCGGTTTCCGCCGGGAGGATGAAGGCCACGCGGCAGCCGTGGGCGCCATTCCGTGGGGCCTGGTCGATCATGCGCACGCCCTTGGCCAGCAGCTGCGCCACGGCCGCGTCGATGTCGTCCACCTCGAAGCAGACGTGGTGGATGCCGGGCCCGGGCTTCGCCAGGAACTTGCCGATGGGTCATTCGGAATTCGTGCTCTCCAGGTATTCCAGGCGAGGCACACTAGATGTGCAACACTGCGAAATCGAACTTAAGGTGCTGGCGACATGAAGCCCCTTTCCGGAATACGAGTTCTGAATCTTGCCGTCAACGTGCCCTGCCCTGCCGCCGCCGTCCGTCTACTGCGGATGGGTGCGGACGTGACAAAACTGGAGCCGCCGGCAGGTGACCCGCTGGAGAGCTATCATGCCGGCTGGTACCGCGAGCTGGCAGCGGGACAGACTGTGATCAGGCTTGATCTTAAAAGCGCTGAAGGACGCAAGACGCTCGATGAACTGCTTGGTGAGGGAGATCTGCTGCTCACCGCAACCCGACCGGCTGCTCTGGAGCGGCTGGGCTTGGATTGGGCAACCCTGCATCGCCGGTTTCCACGCCTTTGTCGGGTTGCTGTTGTCGGCTACCCGGCTCCCAGGGATAACGAAGCCGGGCATGATCTGACGTATCAAGCCTGCCTTGGACTGCTCAGCCCACCTTCCCTTCCGCGCACGCTTCTGGCGGACATGGCCGGAGCCGAGCTGGCGGTGAGCGCTGCTCTGGCGCTGCTGTTGAACCGGGAGCGGGGCGGAGGCGGAGCATACGCCGAGGTAGCTCTGTCGGAGGCGGCTGCGGCCATGGCCGAGCCGCTCTTGCATGGTTGTACGCTTCCGGGAGCTTTGCTGGGGGGCGGCATCCCCGAGTACAACATCTACCAGGCGATGGACGGATGGGTTGCCGTCGCGGCCTTGGAGCCGCATTTCAAGCAGCGCCTCGAAGCGGCGCTTGCCGTGGGTACGATCGAAGAGTATCGGAGCGTCTTTGCAACGCGCAGCGCCGCAGAATGGCAGAAATGGGGACAAGAACGGGACGTTCCCATCGTCATGCTGAAAGGTGCCCACTGAAACTGAGCGGGCCCGTCAGTTCCCCTGACTGAGTTCCATCAGCACACCACCCGTCTCAGCTGGATGGATGAAGGCCACGCGACAGCCGTGGGCGCCATTGCGCGGGGCCTGGTCGATCATACGCACGCCCTTGGCAAGGAGTTGGGCCACGGCGGCATCGATGTCGTCCACCTCGAAGCAGACGTGGTGGATGCCGGGCCCCCGTTTCGCCAGGAACTTGCCGATGGGACCTTCGGGGTCCGTACTCTCCAGATACTCCAGGGTGCTCTGGCCTACGGGGAAAAAAGCCGTCTTCACTTTCTGCTCGGCCACCTCCTCCGTATGGTCGGCGGCCATGTCGAAGAGTCGCGCCATGCGCGCCATGGCTTCGTCCAGGCCGTTGGCGGCGATGCCCAAGTGGTTGATGCGGAGCAGTTGCACAGCGCCTCCAGAGAGGCCATTGTCCAGCAATCCGGGTCAGCGTGGAACTGCCTGAAGACTGAGGCCTAAAGACTGAAGACTGAGTTCAGTGCTGGCAGGCCGGCGCCATCCCCATGCTCACCGTGCCATCGGCCAGGCGGATCTTGCCCTTGCTGCCCAGGAACGCGATGACGCCATCGAAGTCGAAACTATCTCCACCGCAGTTGCAGTAGACCGCCTCGGCCCCGTGGGCGGCGATGGACGCGACGCGCAGATCCTCCAGACGACAGGCGCCACCCTTCTCCATCAGCAGGCTCAGCAGGTCGTGGCCGTAGAGGGGTTCGGACATGGCGATCTCCTGTTTAGGAGTCAGGACTCCTGAATTCATTCTACCCGGAAGAAAGGTGGAAGGAAGGAGAGTCTTGTGGGTTGTGGGCTGTGGGCTGTGGGAAAGAACACCTGATGCGCCGTGAGCGGCGCGATCTTGATTCCAGTTCGGCGCCGACCCATGGGAACGGCCCCGGCTCAAACACCGGCGCGGCCCGCAGGGCCGCCCAGGAAGTCATTCCCACCGCCTACCGCCCACGGCCTACACCAGCGAGAGCGCCACCTCCCGGAGCAGGGGCTCGGGACTGAGGTTTCGCGGCAGGTGCCGAAGGGCCTGGAGGGCCGCTTCCTGGGGGGCCTTCAGATCCCGGTACGGGGTGGCCAGGGCCTCCAGTTTATCCCGCCAGGGTACCAGGGCCGGGGTCTCCCCGATGCGCATGCGGGCCAAGTCCGCCAGCAGCCGCAGCAACAGTTCCAGGGGCTGCCGCAGTTGTTCCCCCTGGGCCAGGGCGGATTCCTTCTCGGGCAGCAACGGGGCCGCCGACTCGCTGAAAGAGCGGCCTGCCATCAGGGCGATCCAGGACTCCACCTGGGCTCCAGCCCGGTGGAAGGCGACCTCGTCCAGGAATCGCAAACTGCCTTCCCCCAGGGCGGTCCAGCGGTCGTGGTCCAGGTCCCTCCACCCTTTTCGCTGAGCCACGGCCCAGGCCTCCCGGGGGGCCAGGGGTGCGAAGGGAATGCGCTCGCAGCGGCTGCGGATGGTCTGCAGCAGGGCTTCGGGGCGATGGGTGACCAGGATGAAGTGGGTGTCGGGCGGTGGCTCTTCGAGGGTCTTGAGCAGGATGTTGCCGCTGGATTGGTTGAGGCGGTGCGCCTCCTCCACCAGGATCCAGCGGTGGCAGCCCAGGGCCGGCGCCAGGGCGGCCCACTCGATGACGCCCCGGCTGAAGCGCGGCTGATTGTTGGAGTCCAGGCCTTCGCGGATCTGATCGATGCGGATGACGCCGGCCTTGCCCTCGGGCGTGATGCGCAGCAGGTTCGGCAGTTCGAAGGGCAGGTCCTCTCCGCCGAAGATGCGGCAGCTTTCGCACTGACCGCAAGCCGTCCTCCGGAAACA
Organism: uncultured Holophagaceae bacterium; assembly: GCA_903919165.1. Classification (GTDB taxonomy): domain Bacteria; phylum Acidobacteriota; class Holophagae; order Holophagales; family Holophagaceae; genus Geothrix. Next base: position 4,658 of record CAIXHJ010000153.1, on the reverse strand, counting down.
GATTTCGCGCTGGGCCATCTCCAGGGCCACCCGGCGCTTGCCGATGCCCTCGGGTCCAGTGAACAGCAACGACCCCCGGATGCGACCCCCCTGAAGCCGCTCCAGGAGGCGGTTGCGGATGGCCTGATGGCCGACGATGTCCGCGCTGAACATCAGTCGACCCCGAACCCGGCGCTGCGCAGCAGGGGCGCCACCCGGACCCAGATGGAGGCCTCCACCTGGTCCACCGGATTGCGGGCCGGGATCAACGCCACCCGATTGGGATGCTTCTGGGCGATGATGAGGAAGCGGTTTCGCACGCGCCGGTGGAAATCCAGCGTGGCTTCGTCAAACCGGGTCTCCGCATACTCGCTGCCCAAGGCCAAATTGCGCACCTCGACCCGCTGGAGTGAACCTTCGGGATCCATGTCCAACATCACGGTCAGGTGGGGCTTGAGGCCCCGGAGCACCACGTCATTGAGGCGGTCAAGCGAAGACTCGGGCACACCACTGGCACCCTGGTAGGCGCGGGTGGAATCCTCGAAGCGGTCCACCAGGACGATCTTTGCCTCCGCCAGGGCTGGACGGATCACGGTTTCGAGGTGCTGGGCCCGATCGGCGTAGAACAACAGCAACTCGGCTTCCGGACACCAAGTCTCGCCGCTGACGTGCCTTTCCAGCAGCAGGCGACGCAGTTCGCGGCCCAGGGCAGTACCCCCGGGTTCCTTCGACACCACCACGGGCAGGCCAAGGCGCCGCAGGCGCTCGGACAGGCGCAACAGCTGGGTGGACTTTCCAGAACCCTCCACGCCTTCGATGGTGATGAACACGCCCTGCACGGAACCTCCGTGGTATGAGGATACCCGGCCCGGCCGTAGTGCATTGGGACGCAGAGGCCGGGCGACAGGTACTGGGCACAGTGCTATCCTGCTCGAAACGCCAGGAGTGACCGGTGGCCGAAGCGATCCATTGCCCGAGCTGCACCACCCGCTACCGCCTTCGTCCCGAGCGGCTGAAGCCGGCCTTCCGCCGAGCAAGATGTTTCACCTGTGGCAACGTCTTCCCCGTAGGCGACGTCGTGCAGCGGCTACTCACTCCGCCGTCTCCAGCCACAACCGCCAGATTCATGCTTGATCTCGTGGATCTGGTGCAGCACGAACCCGTGGAACATGCGGTCGAGCCCGCGCCCTCCCCCACTCTTAACGCTCTGGGCAAAACAGACTCTGAAATCCAGGAAGAAACCCTCGTGGCGGCTGCAGACTCTCTGCCTGAGGCCAAACTTGATGTGGCCAGTCCGTATCCCCCTGAGATCACTGAAACCACCTTGTCAGGCTACTCCTCAGCCAGGGATGCCATCGAGAAGCTCTTCGGCGGCACTCCTCCGGCGGGTTCGGTCCAGAAGGCCAACCCCGAACCAACCTCCATGGACATGGAAGCCACCCTGTCCGCCCTTGAAAATACTCTCGGAGCTTCACCCACCGCGTTTGCCACCGGGAGCGAGAAAACTCTGGGCGGCATTCCGATGCCCCCGAAGTCGAGTGGGGGTGATCTGGCCGGACCGTCCAGCTCCACCGTGCATCTATCTCGCGAGGACCTCCTGGCCGCCATCGCGCCCCGCCCCGCCCCTGAGCCAGTTCCCGCACCAACGTCCGCCCCGGCAGAACCCACCGTGCCGCTTCGGGCCTCCGACCTGTTGGCCACCCGGCCCACGGCCCCCCGTTCCTTCACTCCGTTTCCTGAGTCCCCAGATACCGGCGCGGAGATGCTGCGTTTGAACACCGGCGAAGAGATATACGGCGGTCTCTCCATGCCCCAGTTGATCTCCTGGGTGGAAGAGGGACGCATCCTCGAGAACCACCTCGTAGCTCGGCAGCACAGCGAGAACTGGCTGGAGGCCCACAAGGTGCCCGGGCTGCGCCCGGTCTTCGAGCGCCTCCGTCGAGAGCGGGGCAGCGCTGCGCCCGGTCCGGAGTCCGGCATCAGTGAACCTGCCTCCAAGAAGAGCCTCTTTAGCGGACTCTTCCGAAAGAACTGACATGCAGATCCTCCTTTTCATCGCCGCCCTGGGCCTGGCCCAGGAGCCACCCCTCCAGATCCCGCCCCCCCCTGCGGAAGCTCCCCTCCAGGCCCCGGCCCAAACCCCTGCCCAGGCCCCTGCCCAGGCCCCGGCCCAGGCTCCTGCCGTGGCTCCAACAGCCCCGGCCCCAGTCCCTGTGGCTGCCACCGCGCCCACGCCATCCGCTGCCCCACTCTCCTACTATTCAGAGAGTTTCGCCTTCACCTGGGATCGCACCATCCCTCTGTCCATCAATCTGGACGGTCTGAAGGTGGGCAGCATCTTCTTCAACAAGCGGATGATCCAGCCTGGCGTCTTCAACATCTTCAAGGGCGCCGAATTCGGCACCAGGGCCCAGGTCGAGGTCACCAACACGGGCCAGCACCCCAAGGTGCCGGGCTTTGCCGTGGCCGTCATCGACAAGGATGGGCGCCTCCTTGGCGTGGCCTCCGGTGGCACCAAACTGGGCACTGTCAAGCCCGGGGAGACAGAAACCTTCGACCTGAACTTCTCTCAGGTGAAGGAGCGCCTTGCATCGGGTGACAAGTTCCTGCTGGCCATCGAGCTTCGAGACTAAGTCGCCTCCTGCTCGTGATAGTGGGCCAGAATTTCCGCCGGCGTGACCGTCGCGGTGCCAACCTTGGCCACCACCACACCAGCCGCGGCGTTGGCAAGCATGGCGGCCTCGCGCCAATCGGCGCCTGCCGCGATGGCGGCGCTGAAGGCCGCGATGACGGTGTCACCCGCCCCGCTGACGTCGAAGACCTCCCTAGCCTCGGTAGGAATCATCCAGGGAGCCGCATGTCCGGCATCCTGCGAGAAGAGGGCCATCCCCCGCTCGCTGCGCGTCACCAGCAGGCCCTTCAATCCCACCTCGGCCATGAGGGCCCGGCCTGCGATCGTCACTTCCATATCAGACTTCGCGGGACGCAAGGTCAGTTCGGAGGTCTCCTTGGTATTGGGCGTCATCAGCGTGGCACCGCGATACAGGGCCTTGTGAGCCGGCTTGGGATCGACGATCCAAGGCAGGTTCCGCTCCGCACAGAGGACGCGAACTGCATCCATCACTGGCTCGTTGACCGTGCCCTTGGCGTAGTCGGAAATGATCAGCGCCGAGGCGAAACCCAGCGCCCGCTCGAGGCGATCCTTCAATCCCAGTAGAACCGCTGCATCAGGTGGGCCCGATTCCTCTCGGTCAATACGCAACATCTGCTGCTGCTGGCCGATGACGCGGGTCTTGATGATGGTGGGGCGCGAGGTGTCCAGCACCAGGCCTGAGATGGACACGCCCAGGCCGGTAAGCAATCCCAGAACCCGGTCTCCCGCGGCATCCTTCTGGAGGAGACCGATGAGCAGCGGCTCTGTTCCCAGTGCCTTCAGGTTGGCCGCCACGTTGGCTGCGCCGCCCAGGACAGCCCGTTCTCGGGTGACTCTCACGATCGGTACAGGTGCCTCCGGAGAGATTCGACTCACTTCGCCGAAGAGGTACTCGTCCAGCATCACGTCGCCAAGCACGGCCACCTTGCGGCCTTCCATCCCCCTGAGCAGGGATTCGGCCTGAGCGCGATCGAGCCTCACAGTCCTACCTTCTTCGCCACATCCACCAGCATGACGGGGATGCCATCCTCGATGGGATAGAGCAACCCGCAACCTTGGCAGTGCAGCCCCGATGGCTTCTCCACAAGGTCGCCATGGCAGGCAGGACAGCAAAGGATCTCGAGGAGACGTGGATCAAGCGGCATGGGGACAAGCTATCAGCTGTAGGCCATCGGCGCTCGACGAAAGTGCTGCCCGTACGCAAGGGGTAGACTGGAGCCCTCTACCCTGCGAGGAGCTTCATGAAACCCATCGGGACCATTGCCCTCCTTCTCGCTTCCCTTGCGGCGCCCTCGCCGGGATCCGAGCCGCCGCCGGTGCCAGGCCTCGCGGCGAGCGGACTCGATTCAGCCTCGGCCCGCCTGGCGCAGGAACTGGTGGCCCGCCACGGGGAGGACCAGCGGGTCCGCATCCAGCACGGGCTGAAGCAGGTGCGTGCCTTCTGGCGGGCCGAAGACGGCGATGAAAAGGCCTTCGACACCTTCGTGAGAGCCCAGTTCGCCGGCCATCCGACAGCCCTGGACGCCCTTTTCCGCCGAATGGAATTCGTCCTGGAAAGCTACTTCGGCCACGCCCTTGAGGTCGGCCGGGACCTCCGCTGGCACACGGAACTGGATCTGGGACCCGTGCTGCCCGTGGACGAGATCCTGTCGGGCTATGACGCCGGGGCCCACTTCATCGATGACGCCTTCACCAACAAGCTGGCCTTCGTGGTGCTGCTGAATTTCCCGCTGTCCACCCTGGAGGAGCGCCTGAAGGCCGGTGATACCTGGACCCGACGCCAGTGGGCGGAGGCCCGCTTGGTAGACATCTTCGCCAAGCGCATTCCTGCCGAGGTGAACCAGGCCTATGCAGAGGCCAGTGGCCAGGCGGAACGCTACATCGCCTCCTACAACATCTGGATGCACCATCTCGTGAACGCCCAGGGCCAGCGGCTCTTCGAACCGAAGAAGCGGTTGCTGTCCCATTGGAACCTGCGGGACGAGCTGAAGAGCCGGTACGCCGATGGCCAGGCGGGCCTCGACAG
>CAIXHJ010000152.1 GCA_903919165.1 uncultured Holophagaceae bacterium | reverse complement strand
GAACCATCTGCGAGCATGTACCTCCCTTTAACCCTACCCAGGCAACCTGATGCCAGCATCGACCGGACCCACCGATCCTCCTCTATTCCGGGGACGGCTCGGCCTCCTGGTGGTGCTCCTGCTCGGAACAGCCTTGTCCCTGGTCGGATTCTTCCTTACCAGGGATGCCCATCATCGGCAGGTGGAAGCGCAGTTCAATGCTGCCGCGCGGGAGCGGGCTGAGAGTGTCATCCACGGGTTCGAGGCGGGCTTCGAGGATGTCACGCTCCTGCGCACTTTCTTCGAGGCAAGTGACGAGGTCACCCGACAGGACTTTGATGACTTCGTGAGCCCGATCCTCGCAAGGCATCCCTATATTCAGGCTTTCCAATGGCTGCCCGAAGTGACCCCCGCCAATCGGGCCGCGCTGGAAGCGGAGGCTCGTCGTATCCATCCCGGGTTCCGGTTCTTCAAGAGGGACAGCGCTGGACATGACCTGGACATGGCGTCAGGCGCAGTCTTCCACGCCATCCTCTTCGTTGCGCCACTTCGCGGCAACGAGGTCACCCTCGGCTACTCGGCCGAAGTGCTGCCGACCCGGCAGGAGGCGCTGGCCAGGGCCATCCGGACCGACGCTCTGGCAGCCAGTGGGCGAGTCAAGCTCATCCAGGAAACGGGAGACCAGGCCGGCATGCTGGTGATGATCCCCGTGCGAGGGAAAGGCGGTCGTCCCTATGGCGTGGTGCAGGGAGTCTTCCGGATGGGCGACATGGTCCACAAATCCTTGGCCCTCATGGAGCCCAAAGGCGTCGTCCTGCGGCTTCTGGATGCGAGCGCCTCCGAGTCGGAGGCCCTGTTGCACGAGGAACCTTCGCCCCTGCCAAGGATTGGGCGCCTGAAGGACGAGGGGCTGCGCATGGTCCGGACCTTCGAGCTGGCGGGCCGCACCTGGACCGTAGTGGTGACACCGGCCGGAGGCAGGTTCACCATTGGAACACCCGGAGGGGCCTGGGCGGTGTTGCTGGCCGGGCTCGCCTTCTCTGCCCTCCTGGCCGGGTACCTGCAAGCCCTGCTGGCCGGCCACTCAGAGATCCGTACCCAGGTCGAAGCCCGCACCCGCGAACTGGCGGTGGAAACAGAAAATCATCGCCTGGATGCCCAGGCCCTGCGGGAAAGCGAGGCGCGTTTCCGGCACCTGGTCGAAGTGATGGGAGAAGGCCTCTGGGTGCTGGATGCCCAGGGTTTGACCACGTACGTCAACCGGCGAATGGCCGAAATGCTGGGGTACGGGCCCACCGACATGGTGGGCCGGTCGCTGTTCGACTACATGGCTGAGGCAGAAATCGCCCAGGCGAAGCTGAACATGGCGGATCGTCGAGCTGGAAACAATGCGCAATACGATTTCCGGTTCCGGCGGAAGGATGGGAGCGAACTCTGGGCCATCGTGACCGCGACCTCCGTGAAGGACGAGGAAGGCACGGTCGTGAGCATCCTCGGCGTGATCACCGACATCACTGAACGGCGGCGGCAGGAACAAGCCCTGCTCCAGAGCCAGAAGCTGGAGAGCCTCGGGATTCTGGCGGGTGGCATCGCCCACGATTTCAACAACCTGCTCACGACGATCCTGGGGAACATCAACCTGGCTCAGCTCTGCCTTTCGGAGGTGTCCCCGGCCTGGCCCTACCTTGGCATCATGGAGCGGACCGTCCAGCGGGCCACGGACCTCACCCGCCAGTTGCTGGCCTACTCTGGCAAGGGCCGCTTCGCGGTGGGGCCCATGGATCTCAACCGGGTGGTGGAGGAGATGTCCCACCTGCTAAGCGTGTCCATCTCGAAGAAGGTGGCTCTGAGGTTTCAGCTGCAGGATAAGCTCCCCGTCCTCATGGCGGAGGCCTCTCAGATCCAGCAGGTCGTGATGAACCTTGTCACCAACGCTTCCGAGGCCATCGGGGATGAAGAGGGCATCGTATCGATCCGAACCGGGATGCAGACTTATGACCAAAGGGATCTGACCCGGGACTTCCCTGGCCAGCCCATCGAGCCTGGGATCTTCCTCACCCTCGAAGTGTCGGACACGGGCAAGGGCATGCCTCCGGAGGTCCAGGCCAGGATCTTCGAACCCTTCTTCACCACCAAGTTCACGGGCCGGGGCCTGGGTCTGGCTGCCATGCAGGGTATTCTGCGCGGCCACGGGGGTGGGATCCGGGTCTATAGCGAAGTGGGCAAGGGCAGCACCTTCAAGCTCATCTTTCCGGCGGGTTCCGGGGAGGCGGCCGCGATGGAGACTCCCGGAGCAACGAATGATTGGGTGGGCACCGGGACCGTCCTAGTGGTGGATGACGAAGAGGAGGTGCGCCGCGTGGCGGCGGATCTCCTGAGGTCCATGGGATTCGAGGTGCTGACCGCCGAAGACGGGCTTCAGGCCCTGGAGCGGTTCCGTGAAAACCCGGTCCTGATCAGGGCGGTGCTCATGGACCTGACCATGCCCCGCCTTGACGGTGTGGAGACTTTCCGGGAACTGCGCCGCCTGGATCCCGGCTGCCGGGTGGTTCTCACGAGCGGCTACAACGAGCAGGAGGCCGTCCAAGATTTCCTGGGCAAAGGGTTGGCGGCTTTCGTGCAGAAGCCCTTCCTCCGGAGGGATCTCATGGCGGCGATGCAGAAGGCTCTGGAAAGTTGACTTCAACCACCCAGCGTCTTCAGAAGGGCCTGGATGAGGGTTTCGACGTGCGCGTCTTCCAGGTGCGCGCCCGTGGTGATCCGGAGCCGGGCGGAGCCTTCGGGTACCGTGGGGGGCCGCACCGCGCGCACATCGTAGCCGAGTGACTGAAGGGCCTCGGCGAGGCGCACGGCCTCGGCATCTGCACCCACCGGAACGGGCACGATGGCGGAGGGTTGACCTGGCTGTCCCAGAGCGTCCCGGAGCCGGTCCGCGAGGGCCAAGGCCCGTTCCCGCCGCCAGGGTTCGGTTCGGGCGATCCGGATGCCCTCCAGGGCGGAACCCAGGACAGGGGGGGGCAGGGCGGTCGAAAAGATGAAGCCCCTGGAAGTGTTCAGGAGATGGTCGCGGAGCAATGTGTCGCAGCAGACGAAGGCCCCGAAGGCCCCGATGGCTTTCCCGAGGGTGCCCATGACGAGGGGCACGCGGCCATGGACGTCCTGCAGCTGGGCCAGCCCCGCGCCATCTGCCCCCAGCAGGCCCGTGGCATGGGCTTCATCGATGAGCAACAGGGCTTCGTGCAGTTCGCACAGGTCCAGCAGAGCCGGGAGGTCGGCTGCATCCCCATCCATGCTGAATACCGCGTCCGTGGCCACCAGGGCCAGGGCGGTCGCCGGGGCGCCGGCGCGCCATCTCGCAAGTTGCAATGCCAGACCCTGGAGATCCAGGTGGTGGTAGATGCCCACATGCGCGCCAGCAGCCCGGGCCATGCGGCAGCCATCCACCAGCGAGGCATGGTTGAGGGCATCCGAGAACACGGCATCGTCAGCCCCGACGAGGGCCGGGATCAAGGTGGCGTTCGCCTGGTAGCCCGTGTTGAAGAGGAGGCAGGCTGCCGTGCCCTTCCACTGGGCTAGGGCGGCCTCCAATTCATCGTGGAGGGGGCAGCTCCCACGGAGGAGGCGGGCGGCTCCGGCTCCGGCGCCATAGGTCCGGGCCGCAGCCGCGGCGGCCTCGGCCAGTCGCGGATCCCGCCGCAGGCCCAGGTAGTCATTGGAACACACATCCAGGCCGACGGCCGGGTGGATGGCTCGGTCCCGGCCCAGCGTCCGGCGGTGGATGGCCTCGGACTGCAGTCGATCTCGCCAGGGAAAGGGGATCACGGAACCTCGGGGGCGCTCATGACAGGGATAGGGTGGAGGGAATGTTAGGATCTGAGGGGGATCCGCGTCCGGATCTCCCTTGGAGCGTGGCATGGATCTTCAGCAGTCTTGGCAGGGGACTTCAACAGGGACGCAGTCCCGCATTGATTTTGTCCGAAACGTCTACCTTTGGCTCCTGGCTGGTTTTGCCGTGGCGGCCCTGGGAGCCCTCAGCGCTCCCGTGATCGGGAATGCCCTCGTCTCGGTAGCGGGTCGATTCTGGTTCTGGATCCTCTTCGGAGTCCAATTCGGCACCTTGATGTTCGCGTCCAGGGTGAGCCGCCGGAAGCCCCTGAACCGGATCGCCTACGCTATCTTCACTTATGTCTCGGGGGTCATCGCGGGCATCGTCGCCCTGGTGGTGGCCCAGGGAGCGGGCTTCACGCCGGTGTTCATGGCCTTCGGGCTCACCGGCGGGGTCTTCACGACCCTCTCGGTGACCGCCTTCGTATCGAAGAGGGATTTCAGCTTTCTCCGCAACTTCGTGATTGTAGGCATCGCCGTGATGTTCTTCGGGAGCCTGGCCGCGGCCATCTTCCACCTGGAGACCTTCAGCCTCATCATCTCGGGCGTGGCGGTCATCGCCTGCTCGGCCAAGCTGCTCTGGGATACTTCCACCATGCTTCGCACCGACGACTTCAGCGACCCTGCAGGTTTCGCCCTCGCCCTCTTCGTGAGCCTCTACAACATCTTCATCGCCCTGATGAACCTTCTCGGCGGGCGGCGCCGCTAGCGCGCCCCGGCATCCAAGGACACCCATGCTCCGTGCTTCCCTGATCTCTCTCATCGCCCTGGGTGTCGCCGCCCAGGAACCGGCCAAGACCCCGGCTCCCGCCCCCGTGTCAGTTCCCGGCACTGCACCCACGCCCGTTACCGAACCCGCGCCAGCCCCCAAGCCCGAAGAGCTTGTGCTCGCCAAAGTGGGGGATGAGGTTGTCACCGAGGCCGACTTCCAGGCGGCCTTCCGCCTGCTGGGCCAGCAGGAGCAGATGCAGGTCCTCATGGTCCAGGGCGGCAAGGATGAATTCGTCAAACGCATGGCCGAGAGCAAACTTCTTTCGGTGAAAGCCAGACGGATGGATCTAGACAAGACACCCGGCTACCAGCGAGCCCTGGATCGCGCCAAGGATGATCTACTGGCCCGGGAGTACCTGGCCAAGGAGGGAGCGACCCTCCAGAAGAAGCTGGTCGTGGACGAGGCTGCGGTGAAGGCCTTCTACGACAAGCATCCAGACCGGTTCAAGCAGCCCGAGCTGGTGTCCGTGCGCCACATCCTGGTGACCGTGAAACAGGGCGAAGGAAAGCAGGGTCTGAGCGATGCCGATGCCAAGGCCCGCATCGCGAAGATCCAGGCCGAACTTAAGAAGGGGGCCAAGTTCGAGGCCTTGGCAACAAAGTACAGTGACGATCCAGGCAGCAAGGAGAAAGGCGGCCTCTATGCTGACGCCGATCCCTCTGGCTGGGTCCCCGAATTCGGCGCCGCGGCCCGTACCCAGCCTGTCGGCAAGGTAGGCGACCCCGTGAAGACGGCCTACGGCTACCACCTGATCAAGGTGGAGAGCCGCAATCCCGCGCGGCAGGTCCCTTTCGAGGAGGCCAAGGGCCCCGCCGAGAAGATGGCGCAGCAGGAACGCCAGGCGTTCGTGTGGAACGAGCTGATGGATGGCCTCCGCAAGGAAATCCCCTTTGAACTGATCAAGCCCGCCCCGGCACCAAAGACTCCGGAGCCCGCCAAGTCACCCGATGCCCAGAAGGCCCCCGAAACCTCGAAGGCTCCGGTGGCGACCAAGGGAGGTGCCGAGTGAGGCTGATCGCGCCAACCCTGGCCGTTCTGCTCTTTGCTCCCGTGTTGATGGCAGAGACTCAACCGGATGTCCGCGAGGAGATCCTCGTGGTCGTCAACAAGCACATCATCACGCGCCGGGGTCTCAACCAGGCCGTGGAGCAGCAGCACGCCGCGCTCTACCGCCAGTTCTCAGGGAAGGAACTGGACGAGAAGCTGAAGGATGCCCGCGAGAAGACCCTGCAGGGCCTCGTGGATGCCTTCCTCCTGGAAGACAAGGGCGACGAGTTGGGCTCCCCTGTCACGGATGACTACGTCCGGGCCAACATCGACGGCATCAAGAAGGAGAACAACTTCGCCACGGACGCCGACCTCGAACGAGCCCTCAAGGGGAGCCTGGGCATCGGTCTGCCCGAGTTCGTGAAACGGCAGAAGCAGCAGGCCATCCAGCAGTTCGTGCTCCAGCGCGAAGTGTATTCAAAGGTGGCTGTCGAGGACAATGAACTGCGCGCTTACTACGAGGATCACAAGGATGAATACCGCCTGCCAAGCCGGTTCCGCATCCGCGAACTGGTGATCGCCAAGGGCGCCACGGCCGAGGATCAGCTTGAGGCCAGAAAGAAACTGGAGACGATCCAATCCGCGTTGAAAAGCGGCAAGTCCTTTGAGGATATGGCCCGCCTGTACTCCACCAGTCCAAGCAAGGCCACCGGTGGCGATCTGGGATGGATGAACAAGGGCTTCCTTCGCGCCAGCATCGAGGACGCGGCCGTGCAACTCAAGCCTGGCCAGGTTTCCGCCTCCATCGAGACGGACAAGGACGTATATCTGGTCCAGCTCATCGCGCTCGAGGATGCCCCCATGAAGTCCTTTGCCGAAGTGAAGGCCAAGATCCTGGAGAAACTCCAGGAGCCGAAAGCCCAGAACGCCATTGAACAGTACCTGGCGAATCTGCGGATGCGCGCCAACATCCGGTATCTGGTGCCCAAGGATCAGATCGTGAAGGGGTGATGCATTGAGGCTCGATACCTTCCTCAAGAAGAGCCTGCTCATCAAGCGGCGGGATCTGGCGAACCAGCTCTGCGACGAAGGGATGGTTCGGGTGAACGGCGTACCCCGGAAGGCCAGTCAGGATGTGCGGGCCGAGGATGAGCTGGAGTTCCCGCTTTACAACCGGGTGCTGAAGGTCAAGGTGCTGGCCCTGCCCGAAGGCAACGTGAAGAGAGCTGATCAGTGGTCGCTCTTCGAAGTACTTGAAGACAAGAGGATTCCCCTCGAGCTGGGGTACGGCGACGAGGACCCCTTCGCCCCGCCTCCAAAGGCCCCCCGTAACCATTAGACAGCCGATGTCGCTTCGACAGGTCCATCCTGTCGGCACATGGAGCCCAGATGTCCGACCAGCCCCTCATCCGGAACCTGAAGGAGGGCGAATCCTTTCAGGGATTCCTCCTGGCCCAGGAGGCTCTCTACAAGGTCAGTGCCAAGGGGAGCGAATACCTGGAACTGAAACTTTCGGATGCCTCAGGAGACCTGAAGGCCTTCCTCTGGGACCTGCGGGCCATCGAGGGTGACATGGAAGCCATCCGCGCCGATGTATTCGTGCGAGTGAAGGGCGCAGTAACGAGCTACAACGGGCGCCTCCAACTGAGACTGGACAAGGTGCGGTTCGCGATGGACGCGGAGATTGATGATTTCTCGGCCTTCTTCCCAGTGAGTGCCCGACCCGTACCCGAGATGCTGGCTGAGATGGACGGATTCATTGGCTCCCTGAAGGACCCCTGGATCCGCCGGTTGCTCACGGACCTTTTCGTGGAGGACGGGGATCTGCGAGCAGCCTTCGCCTTGGCGCCCGCCGCCAAGTCCATGCACCATGCCTACCTTGGTGGGCTCTTGGAGCATACCTTGTCCGTGATGGGCATGGCAGAGCGGGCCTGCGCGCATTATCAGGATCTGAACCGTGATCTGGTGATGGCCGGAGTCCTCCTCCACGATGTGGGCAAGACTGCCGAATTGAGCTACCAGCGCAGTTTTGGATACACCGATGCTGGCAATCTGCTGGGCCACATCGCCCTGGAAGCTGGATGGATCAGCCGCGCAGCCGACAAGATCCCCGCATTTCCCGAGGAGCTACGCCTGCAGGTCCTGCACATCGTTCTAAGTCACCATGGCCGCTTGGAATTTGGATCGCCTGTGCTGCCGAAGACCCCGGAAGCTCTATTGGTCCACTACCTTGATGACCTCGACGGCAAGCTTGAGGTCATGTTTCGAGTCCTGCAGGACGAGGTGCCTGGCGGCTCCTGGAGCTCTTTCAGCCGGGCCCTGGACCGCACGGTTTACCGGAGGCGATGGCCGGACCTGGGAGCAGAAGGCGACCCTGTTCAAAATTGAACAAATGGCCCTTGCCCGACCGGGTGCTCGTGATGCTCTGGTCGACCGGTGCCGGTATTTGACGCTGCCCCGGATGCGGCTTCGGTCAAGATTGTGGCCGACCTGGTTGTTATGCTCTGCTCGACGGGTCCCCGAACCTGGCGCTGCCCCGCAGCGCCGTTTTCGACCCGTCAGAGCATCGCCATCCAGCTGCCGGACTCGGCGCGGATGGGACCTTCGGGAAGATCACTTTCCTTGAACATGAAATGGTTGCTGTTCCAACTGCCGCAGCTATCACATCGGTCGCTGAAATCCTGGGTACGATGCCCGCAGACGGCGCACTCATAGCGCAGCTTCAGGATGCCCAGGTTGCGGAGCAGCTGGCGGTACTCGTTGAGAGCTGCGTCAAGGCGGGCGCGGCGGCTATGGATCTTGGCCATGAAGAAGAAGAGGATGGGGCTGTAGACCACCTGGCTGCGCACCTCCTGGAACAGGTCCAGGGCCTCATCAAGAATTTCCAGGCGGTACAGCATCTTGCCCAGGAAGAACTTGGCGGTCGTGGAGTGCCTCGAGGTGGCAGCCACGCGCCGCATGAGAGCCAGCCCATCCTCCGGCCGCCCCAGCTGGATGAAATAGTCCTCCAGCTCCTGGAGGAAGGTGCCCTCGCCGGTCTTGCGGAAGCCTTCAAGGAGGATCTCCAGGCCTTGGGCCTCCTGATCCTGCAGGATCATGCAGCGGCCAAGGCTGAGATAGGCTGGCACGAAATCGGGTTCGTCCTTGATGACCTGCTGGAAGACCTGCACTGCTTCTTTGAACTGATCCGCCTCTACCTTGGCCATGCCCACCTGGTAGGCCAGTGCTGAGCCCTGGGCCTTCTCTCCCTGTGTGAGCTCGCTGGCGAAAAGGGTCATGAGCTTCTTGTGGGACTCAAGGGCTTCCTCCCACCGCTGACTTTCCATATGGATGGCCCTGAGGCGTCTCCAGGCGCGAAGGGCCTTCTTCGGATGATCGGAGGCCAGTTTCTTCAGCACGGCGAGCGACGCGTCAGGATTCCGGACAGCCATCAGGGCCTCGGCCAGCTGGTAGCGCGCCTCAATCTGGTCCGGTTCATCCTCGCACAGGGACTTGAACAGCTTCACGGCCTCATCGGCGCTCCCGGTCTTGAGGAGGATCTCACCCAGCAGGATCCGCGCGGGAATGTGTTCCCTGCGCTGTTCGAGGATGGTTCCCAGGATGACCTTCGCCTCGCGGGGAAGCCCATGGGCCACCAGGTCGCGGGCATCCTGCATGCGCTCTGAGATGCGCTTCACCAGCCGCGTGTCGGCGGAATCGTTCAGTCCCCGCACCAGCCGGATGACCTCCATGATGCCGGTGTAGAGGATGTTCAGGAGAAATCCAAGCAGGAACGTGATGAGAATGACGCTCTGCAGCTTGATGCTTTCACCGAACAAGACGACTTCGCGAACCAGCAGATCGTGGTTGGTGAGGTACAGGTTGCCCAGCACCATCAG
>CAIXHJ010000151.1 GCA_903919165.1 uncultured Holophagaceae bacterium | reverse complement strand
GGCCAAGGTCAAGGGGGCGAAGTGATCCCTGCTCCCAAAGCAGGAACGCCCGCTGTTGGAGTTAAGTAAAAGCTTTTTTGACATGCTTTACCTGTTGTTCCAGCCCCTCTCGGGGTGAGGCCATTGTTCGAACCGACCGGTTGCCGGGCCTCCTGATCCACCGCTTCCTCCTCCGGGAGGTCGTGCGTTCTCTCAAATAGCCGTTGATTATCCAGCGGCTTTTGTTATGCTGATCAGCCCTGTCCCTGTCGTTGGGACGGATTTACATGGGCGGTCAGCGCCCCACGTCTATGGACGGTTCCCGTCCCAATGGAGTGAGCATGAAAGACAACATCCGCATCCGTTTGCGTGCCTTCGACCACCGTCTGCTCGACCAGAGCACCCGCGAAATCGTGGACACCGCCAAGCGCACGGGCGCCTCGGTGGCCGGGCCCATTCCCCTGCCCACCCGGACGAACAAGTACACCGTCAACCGTTCCCCCCACGTGGACAAGAAGAGCCGGGACCAGTTCGAGATCCGCACGCACAAGCGGCTCCTGGACATCCTGAACCCGACTCAGAACACCGTGGACACCCTCATGCGCCTCGATCTGCCCGCTGGCGTCGACGTGGAGATCAAGGTCTTCAGTCGCCAGGGCAACCGGTAGAGGGGGAGACCATGTCCAAAGGAATCATCGGAAAGAAGCTGGGGATGACCCAGATCTTCAATGAGCAGGGCCAGATCGTCCCCGTGACGGTCATCCAGGCCGGTCCCTGCGTCGTCGTTCAGCGCAAGACCTCCGCCAAGGATGGCTATGAAGCCGTGCAGATAGGGTTCGTTGACTCCAACGGCGGCAAGCGCGCCAACAAGGCCGAGAAGGGCCACTGCGAGAAGCTCGGCGTCGCCCCGGTCCGCGTGCTCCGCGAGATCAAGGTGGACGCGGCTGACGCATCCCAGCCCGGCGACAGCGTCCTGGCCAGCGCCTTCGAGGCGAAGACCAAGGTGAATGTCACCGGCATCAGCAAGGGCAAGGGCTTCGCGGGCGTCATCAAGCGGCACCACTTCGCCGGCGGCCGGGCGACCCACGGCTCCATGTTCCACCGCGCGCCCGGCTCCATCGGCCAGTCCAGCTATCCCAGCCGCGTGTTCCCCGGTATCCGCATGCCTGGTCACATGGGGGATGCCCAGGTGACCGTGCGCAACCTGGAGATCGCGAAAGTGGACGTCGAGAACAACCTGCTGCTCATCAAGGGTGCCGTCCCCGGCCCCAAGGGTGGGTACATCGTCATCAAGCAGGAGGCCTAGGATGGCAGCCTTCCAGCACCCCGTCGTCAATCTCGAGAACAAGCCCGCGGGCACCGTCGACCTGTTGCCGGAGGTCTTCAAGCTCGAAGACCTGAACCAGCACCTCATTTGGGAAGCGGTCCGCCATTTCCTGGCCAAGCGCCGCTCCGGCACCGCCAAGACCAAGGACAAGTGGGAGGTCAGCGGCTCCGGCAAGAAGCTCTGGAAGCAGAAGGGCACCGGCCGCGCCCGCGTGGGTTCCATCCGCAGCCCGCTGTGGAAGGGCGGCGGCACCACCCACGGTCCGCATCCCCGCTCCTATGATTACGCCTTCCCCAAGAAGGCCCGGCGCGCCGCCCTGCGCAACGCGCTGTCCGCCAAGCTCGCGAGCGGCCAGATTACGGTGGTCGAGAACTGGGACGTGGATTCCCACAAGACCAAGTCCCTGATCCAGACCCTCGGCAAGCTGGGTGTCACCGGTTCCGCCCTCCTGGTGGGAGCCGAGGCCAGCGAGAAGCTCACCCTGGCCGCCGGCAACAACCCAAAGCTGCAGACCGTCGAGAGCCTGGGCGTGAACGTCTATGAGCTCCTCAAGTACGACCAGGTGGTCTTCTCCAAGGAAGCCGTCCTGGCCCTCCAGGAAGTGGTGAAGCCATGACCAAGATCTTCGACGTGATCCGTAAGCCTCTCCTCACGGAAAAGGGCCAGCTCCTGCG
>CAIXHJ010000150.1 GCA_903919165.1 uncultured Holophagaceae bacterium | reverse complement strand
GGCTTCCGCTCTCACCTTGGCCTGGAACCAGGGGGCCCAGCCAAGCAGGAAGCCGACCGGACCGAAGGCCTGCCGGGCCCAGCCCCAGAAACGGAACTGGTCCCGGTGCCTGCGGATCAGTCCGTCCTCGAGAGTGAAGGTCGCCTCGATGCGGTTAAGCACCGGTCGCCCCGTGCGGGTGAAGGTGTAGCGTGCCTCCCAGTGGGCCGCAACCTCCGGACCCGCATTACTCAGCACCTGATGGGTAACGACAAGATCCGCGGATCGATCCAAAAGCATGGCCCACATGGCGCAGGTGGCTTCGCGATCCAGGCGGCCGAAGGCCGGGTCCTCGAAGGTCGCGTCTGGGTGGTAGCAGGCGGCCATACCCGCGGCATCCCGTTGGGCGAAGGCCTGGTAGAACCGGTCCACCACCGTAGCCCGGGACATCAGAACTGGGCCTTGAAGGCTTCGAAGGCCTGGCGCAGCTCCGCGAGTTCCTCGCGCAGAGAGCTCACCTCGGACTCCAGCTGATCCAGTCGTCCCGGGTGGGAGGGCGGCGATTCGCAGGCGGCTGCATCCGGGGGGCCCGAGAGCAGGTGCGCCACCCGGGCTTCGCGTGCGCCCGGAGCCCGTGCCAGCCGGGTCACCAGGGGCGGGTCAGCTTCCATGAGCACGGCCAGGCAGCCCTCCACTTCGGCGAGGTCCGGGAAGACATACATGCGCCTAGTGTTCGTGCGCAGTTCACCAGGGGTCTGTGGACCCCGCAGCAGCAGCTCTGCAAGAAGCGCAGCTTCCTGCACAGAGAGGTTCCAGGTGGGCCTGGCGGTGTGGGCGACCTTCATCACGCGGCCCGGCCAGTGTTCTGCAAAACCCTTGGCGATAAGTGCCGCCACGGTTGCCTGGACATCGGGTTCCGTCGCCGACAGCACAGGATCGCGGTTGCTGGACTGGTTGCAGGCGTTCACCAGCGTGTTCATGGACAAGGGATAGGTGTCCGGTGTACTGAGCTGCTTTTCCAACAGGCACCCGAGGACGCGGCACTCCAGGGGGACGAGGTCGAGATTGGGCATGGGGCATTATCCATCAAGAGACACCCCCGCTGACTTCCGCCTCAGCCCGGGGCCAGACGGGATTCAATGAAATAATTGACGATAATCACATCGTCAATATTGCCTTTCAACCCATATTGATTTCCATCCAGATGATCCCATTTCTAGCTCCCACCAAGCGTTCGATATTCCAGCTTCCCGGGGCAGGGTGAGCGACAAGCTCCTGCGGGGGTTCGCCATTCCCTTAAATCCTGCCCAAAGCACCAGCGGCCAGTTGAATCCCAGCCATCAACTTCACTTGAATAGGGGGAACCACGACATGTCTACCTTTGCGCCAGAAACACTGAAGGGCCTGATCGACTCCACCCCGAACGTGGCGGTCCTGCTCAATCTGCGCGACTACTACGACCAGCGCGCCCTGCCGGAGAAGGGCGTGGACAGTGAGGTGGCCTACGAGTGCCCACGCACGCAGCTGATGATCCGGACGGCTGTGAAAGGCACCACCATCGGCCGCCACTTCCACACCGTCTGTGACGAGTATGTGATCGTGGTGGGCGGCAAGGGCGAGATCCTGGTCAACGGCGAGTGGAAGCCCGTGAAGGTGGGCGATGTGCATGTCTGCCCCAGGGGGATCATCCACGACACCCGGGCCCTGGAGGAGAACCTTCAGTACCTGTCGATCTTCACGCCGCACCTCCCCGCCGGGACAGACATCAATTGGCTCTAAGCACATTCTGAGGAGGACCCGCCATGACCGCACTGCTTCCCAATATCGATCCTGATGGACTGCTGGAATTCTCCGTGGTCTACACCGACCGCGCCCTGAACCACATGTCCAAACGCTTCCAGCAGGTGATGAGGGAGATGTCCCGCATCCTCAAGCAGGTTTACCACTCCCAGGCGGCCGTGCTGGTGCCAGGCAGCGGCACCTTCGGCATGGAGGCCGTGGCCCGGCAGTTCGCCACGGGCAAGAAGGCGCTGGTGATCCGGGACGGCTTTTTCAGCTACCGCTGGTCGCAGATCTTCGACATGGGCGGGATTCCTTCCGCCCACACGGTGCTTAAGGCGCGCCGCACCGGCACGGATCGGCAGTCGCCCTGGGTGCCGACGCCCATCGCCGAGGTGGTGGCCGCCATCGCCGCGGAGAAGCCCGTCGTGGTGTTCGCTCCGCACGTGGAGACCGCTGCCGGCATCATCCTCCCCGACAACTACCTACGGGCGGTGGCGGAGGCGACCCACGCGGTCGGCGGCCTGTTCGTGCTGGACTGCATCGCCTCGGGCTGCATGTGGGTGGACATGGAGGCCATCGGCGTAGACGTGTTGGTGAGCGCCCCCCAGAAGGGCTGGAGCGGCAGCCCGTGCTGCGCCATGGTGATGCTCTCCGACCGGGCCCGGGGGGTGATGGAAAGCACCACCAGCACCAGCTTCGCCTGCGACCTCAAGAAATGGTCCCAGATCATGGACGCCTACTTGAAGGGCGGGCACGCCTACCACGCCACCATGCCCACCGATTCCCTGGCCCGGGTATGCGCGGTGATGCAGGAGATGGAGGCCTACGGCTTTGAACGCCTGCGGGACGAGCAGGCGGAGCTGGGCGCCAAGGCCCGCGCGCTGCTGGAAAGCTGCGGCCTGCCCAGCGTGGCCGCCGAAGGCTTCAAGGCCCCGGGCGTGGTGGTGAGTTACACCACGGACCCGGACGTGCAGTCCGGCAAGAAGTTCCTTGCTGCGGGCCTGCAAGTGGCCGCCGGAGTGCCGCTACAGTGTGACGAACCGGCAGATTTCATGACCTTCCGGATTGGCCTGTTCGGGCTGGACAAGATGCACAACGTGGACCGTACCGTGGCGTACCTTGCCACCGCCCTGGAAGAAATCGGCCTTCGAGAGGGGGTCACGGCTCGGTAACGAAACGCATCACGAAGAGGAAGCGCCCGGCCGAGGCCGGGCGCTTCCTCTTGGGGCACCCAAGACATAGAGGACATTGCCCCCCACGGCATCGTGGTGGCGAGCGGCCTGGGGTCCATCGTGGGCGAGGCGTCCCGCTTGGGCCACAGGGGCATCATCAGGACCATCAAAGTGGTGGCGGCACTGGTCGCCATCGAAGGCACCCTGAAGTCCCTTGGGAAGAATGTGACCACGGGGTGCCGCCAGGGCCGCGGCTTCACCTTTTTCCCCTAGAACGGCCTTCGGTGCTGGGCGAAAGAAAGGGCGGAAAGGCTGCACAGCGATGTCCATGGCCTGGGCCATTCGGGCAGACTTGCTGGCCTCAAAGCGGCCTCACTCCCGGACAAAGCAGCTCCAACCTCTGTTCACCCGAGGCGTTCCGGTAGTGGAGCTGAAGGACGAGCGGCTTGTACGGATCCGGGCTCCGGAGGAAAATCAATCCTCGCTGAACCTGACCAGGTCGCAGGGGGATGGGGACCCAGGCCCGGTCCTGGAAGAAGGCGCCCAACCGGGTGTTGCTCCGTGCGGCGACCACGGCATTGGGAATGCCGATCGCGAGGCCGATGACCGCAAGGGCTGAAAAGACCGCCTGATCGGAGGGACCGAAGGAGCCCTTGCTCTCGGCTCCGGGGATCATCAGTCCGGGCATGAGCGGGTAGCTGAGATACAGCAGGGGCTTCTGCTTCACCAGCGTCAGGGCTTCCGCGGGAGAAAGGGCGGACGTGGAGTCGGGAAGGTCCAGTCCCAAGACCTCGATGTCGGCGTCGGTGAAGTTCCCGAGGCCCAGGGCCAGCACCCTGAGGTTGGATCTGAGGGCCTTCTCCTCGTACCGAGAGTTGTCTCCCCAAGGCTGAAGGTCGAGGGTCGCGGTCAGTCCCACGGATTCGGGGGCGGTTCGGGCCGGGGCCATCTCGATGGGCCGGTAGATCCGCGCGCAGCCGAAGCCACCAAGGAAAATCAACAGAGAACAGATGATGGATTTCATAAAGCCTCAGTCAAGATGGCAGTCAGGGCAGGCAAGCCTCAATGACGGGCGGGATCATAGGCGGTGCTACCCAGGGGGTTGCCCTCCTTATCGAGCAGGAGCACATCCCTGCGGGCACCCTTGAGGATGTCCTGTTTGAACAATGTCACGCCCTGGTCGAGGGAAGGGGAGAGGTTGTCCATGGCCAGGGACAGGCTCTCCCGAGACTGCTTCCGGAAGGCATCTTCACGTCCAGACCAGGAGGAGCTTCCCTTGATGGTGCCCACACCCGATGCCCGGAAGAGAAATGTCCGGGAGGGCACATGGTAGACGGCCGCATCCACCACCGTGGTGGTGTCGTTCTTGTCACCTTTGATCATGTAGGCTCCGACTAGCGTCCAGTAGGTCCAGGCGTACCACCGAGGCGTGCTGAATTGGATCTGGTCCATGCTTACCAGGGCAATGACGTCCACGCCGAAAGTGCGGGTCACCAGGTCGAGATCACCGAATCCGCCATCTCTGGTGAGGTAGTGGCTGGGGATAATCTTGAAGGTCTGGGTCCAGGGTTTTGCCTGGAAGAGTTCAGCCACCTTCTGTTGGAGGGCCTGTTCCTGATCCGGTTGGAAGAGCCCGTCCGGGCCTGTCCCGAGACCGCCTGCCTGGCCCTTGCGCACTGTCGAATCGTTTGGCACGAAGGCGATGCCGAGGCGGAGAGGCAATTGAAGTTTGGCTGAACCGTGGGACTCGGCGACCTGCGGAGCCTCCTTTCCCCCGAGGTAGGCTGTCAGGCTGCTCCGGCGCTGGATGGTCTCGGGTGAGGCGCAACCCGTGGCGAGAAGAGCGAGGATGGCGAAAAGGGTAGCGAGGATGGTTTTCATGGGATCTCCAGTTAAATACGGTAGCGTATGTTATCCATACGATATAGTATGGTATGCGTGCGTCTTCACCTGTCAAGGCCACCATGACTCCCCCCAGAAAGAAAACCCGACCGGCAAGTCCCCTCTCACGGGAGGACTGGGTGAAGGCAGCCTCCAATCTCATCGCCCAGGAAGGCGTGCAAGCCGTGGCAGTGGAGCCCCTGGCCCTGGCTCTGGGCGTGACCAAGGGTAGTTTCTACTGGCATTTCCAGAACCGGGACGAGCTGATCCACGCGGCCCTGGAAGCCTGGGAGCAGGACCAGAGCGACGATGTGGTGAGCCGCTACGCGGGCATCGCCGACCCAAGGAGGCGTCTTCGGGTGCTTCTCTTTGCAGCTTTCGAGGACCAGGAGAACGGGAAGTTCTTTGCGGCCCTGGCGGTATCCAGTGAGGACCCACGGGTGCAACCCTACCTCCGTCGCGCCACGGAACGCCGCCTTGCCTTCGGCGTCGAGGCCTTCCAGGCCCTGGGGCTTTCGGAAGTCGAGGCGCAGGAGCGGGCCCTGTTCGCTTACGCCGCCTATGCCGGATATTTTCAGCTGCTACGGACCACATCCGAAGCGGTGGAAGCGGTGACAGATCTGAGCGGCTATGTGAGGCGCTTGGCGGACGCCTTGATTCCGGCGAAGTCGTCACGGCGGCCCTGAGTCCGGTGCTGAGTTGCACTCGGGTCCCCTTCGTGGGAAGGT
>CAIXHJ010000149.1 GCA_903919165.1 uncultured Holophagaceae bacterium | reverse complement strand
TGATGTTCATGGCGTCGGGCATGGCGGCGGCGTAGCTGTGAAGGACCGTGGACCGGTGGCTGAAGACAGCCCCCTTCGGATCACCCGTGGTTCCCGAGGTGTAACAAATGCCTGAAGCCGTGTTTTCATCGAAGGTCGGCCAGACCAGGTCCCCGTTCTCGGCTTCCACCAGCTCTTCATAGCAGAGAAGGTTCGGAATGGCCGTCTGGGCGGGCATTTGCGCGCGCTCACCCATCAGCACGAAGTGCTCGACCGTCTTGCAGTCGGCGGCGATCTTCTCGACGAGGGGCAACAGATTCAGGTCAAAGCACAGCACACGATCAGATGCGTCGTTGATGATCCAGGCAATCTGTTGCGGGAACAATCGCGGATTCACTGTGTGACAGATGAGTCCGCTGCCAGAGGTGCCGTAGTAGATCTCCAGATGGCGGTAGCCATTCCAAGCCAAGGTGCCGATACGGTCCCCGGTCTGGCAGCCCAGCCTGGCCAGCGCCTGGGCGAGTTTGCGCGCGCGCAGTTCGGCTTCGGACCAGGTGTAGCGATGGATGTCCCCCTCCACGCGCTTGGAAACGATTTCCGTGTCGCCGCTGTGACGCGCCGCGTGGGTGATCAAGCTGGAAATCAGCAGCGGCATCTGCATCATCTGGCCCGGAAGCAGACTCATGGTTCCTCCTGAAGTGTGTGAACCGCGCTTGAGAACTCATCCCTTTGGCCAAAGTATCATCTGCGTACATTCGGGCAAGTGTTCCTGTCCATGCCTGTTGAATTCTTCGAGTGAACCTTCATCGCGAAGTCGGCTCATCGGCCCCCCCGGCCGTCACCTGACGCCCGTACTATCCGCTTGAAGATTTTTGCCATGGTACGATTGCTGAGCCTTCCTGCCGCGATGTGGATCAACTGCATCATTAGTCGACATCGTTGAACGAAATATCGGCCCGCCCACCTGCTTATTCGTGCCCCTGAATTTTTCCACAGAAGTGACCATGAGCCGATACTGGAGTTCCGTTGTCCACGGTCTAACCCCTTATGTTCCTGGCGAGCAACCCAAACTGGAACATCTCGTCAAGCTCAACACGAACGAAAATCCCTATGGTCCATCGCCGCGCGCGCTTGAAGCGATCCAGGCAGCCACAGGCAGTACCTTGCGCCTGTACCCGGACCCGAACAGTGATGCGCTGAAGGCGGCACTCGCAACGTATCACAAGGTGCGTACGGACCAGGTCTTTGTCGGGAACGGCTCGGACGAAGTGCTGGCGCATGTGTTCCTGGCGCTGCTCAACCAGGACCAGCCGTTGTGGTTCCCTGACATCACCTATAGCTTCTACCCCGTGTACTGCGGGCTGTACGGCATCCAGTCGAAATTGGTACCCCTCAGGGAGGATTTCTCGATTCGCGCCGAGGATTATCTGCCCCGCTTCAATGATCAAGCGGGCGGGATCATCTTCCCCAATCCCAATGCGCCCACCGGCTGCCTGCTGCCCCTGGCCGGCATTGAGCGCATCGTCGCGGGCAATCCCGATGTGGTCGTGGTGATCGATGAAGCCTATGTGGATTTCGGGGGTGATACTGCGATAGCCCTGGTGGACCGCTATCCAAACCTGCTGGTGGTGCAAACCTTTTCGAAAGGCCGATCCCTGGCGGGCCTGCGGGTGGGTTTCGCTGTGGGCCATCCGGCCCTCGTCGAGGCCCTGGAGCGGGTAAAGAACAGTTTCAATTCCTATCCGCTCGATCGGCTGGCGATCGTGGGCGCGGTGGCCTCTGTGCAAGATGAGGCCTACTTCCAAGAGAATTGCCAGAAGGTGGTGGCCACGCGACAGACCCTGGTCGAGGAGATGGGCCAACTCGGCTTCGAAGTCCTGCCCTCCGCCGCCAACTTCATCTTCGCTCGCCATCCCTCCTACCACGCCATGGAACTTTCCATGGCGCTGCGCGAGAAGGCGATCATTGTCCGCCACTTCCGAAAGCCCCGCATTGACCAGTACCTGAGGATCACGGTTGGGACGGATGAACAGTGCCGGATTCTGTTGGATGCGCTGGCGGAGATCCTCGGCGGGTGATCTACGGGCAGGTGGACCATCACTTAACCTTGTTCAGCCGGAGGTTCGTCGTGACGTCCCAAGGAACCTGAGTGGCGGTCGTCCAGGCCGGATCGGTGTTGTTCGACGCCCCCCGGACCCTGGCTAAGCTCAAGGATTTCGTGGCGGAGGCCGCGGGGCATGGGGCCAAGCTCG
>CAIXHJ010000148.1 GCA_903919165.1 uncultured Holophagaceae bacterium | reverse complement strand
CGCTAGCCGCCAGCAAAGCTGGCAGCGGAAAACCCTTCAAATGACAAAAGGCCGCCATTCGGCGGCCTTTTGTGTCGTGCTCTAACGATCCTTACACCTGATCCTTGAGACCCTTGGCCGTCCTGACTCGGCGCTCCGCGCCTCGCCCTCCGGGCGGCAATCTGCTTCGCCGATTCCGTCCTATCCTCCCTTCGCCTTCGGCTGCGGTCGGATGATGAAGACGACTTTGCATGGCCGCAAGGTGGTCTCCCCGGAAACACAGAAGGCCGCCATTCGGCGGCCTTCTGTGTCGTGCTCTAACGATCCTTACATCTGATCCTTGAGACCCTTGGCCGTCTTGAAGACCACCTTGCGGCCGGCGGGGATCTTGATGCTTTCGCCGGTCTTGGGGTTGCGGCCCATCTTCTCCTTGGTGGCGCGCACTTCGAAGGTGCCGAGGCCGTAGAAGTTGACGCGGGAGCCGGAGAGGAGCGTATCGACGACGTGGTCACGGATGCCATCCAGGATGGACTTGGCGCGGGCCTTGGATAGGTCCTGGGCTTCTGCGAGGTTGGCGGCGAGTTCGGCGATGCCGAGGGTTTCGGGCTTGGAATTGGCCTTGGCCATGGATGGACTCCTTGGAATGGGGTGGAGGGGATTCCCGGTGGTACGCGAATCCCGGCTTGACCGGGATCCCCCACGGGGACCGGCCGCATGGGAAACGGAATGGGACAGAGGCTACTCGGCGGCCGCGGTGGCGCTGACTTCCAGGCTAACCTTGGCATGGACGCCGCTGTAGAGGCGCACATCCACGGTGTAGGTGCCCGCATCCTTGATGTGGGGCACGGTGATGTCGCGGCGGTCGAGCGTAAAGCCCTTGGCCTTGAAGAGCTCAGCCACGTCCGCATTGGTGACGGACCCGAAGAGATGGCCATTTTCGCCGGCCTTCTTGGCCACGGCGAGGCTGGTGGCCTCCAGCTTCCCGGCCAGGCTCGTGGCATCGGCCAGTTCCTTGGCGCGGAGTTTCTCGGCGCGCACCTTCTCCAGTTCGATCTGCCGCTTGTTGCCGGCGGTGACGGGCAGGGCCATCTTGCGGGGCAGGAGAAAGTTGCGGGCGTAGCCGTCCTTGACGTTCACGACGTCGCCGCGAACACCCAGGTGGGGCACGTTTTCGATCAGAAGGATTTCCATGGGGTCTCCCGGGAGTAGGTGGTGGATAGGTCCGGCCAGCGCCATGGAGCTCGCGTTGTCCCCGCGTGGGTGAGACGGCATCCTGTGCCGTCAGGGCCGGACCTTTGGAGTCCGCCCTGTCCCCCGATGGGTTCAGGCCGATCAGAACATCCAGTCTATCCTGGGAACGGCCGATACCCAAGCAGGGATTTCTTATCTCGCGGAGCCCGAATGAGCACCTACGCTGATCGACGTGATACCCGACGCATAATCGTCGGGCCAGAGTTCGGCATTTCTTTCACCTTGAAGGGACGTGGCTACCAGGACGTACGCATCACCAACCTGAGTGCCGGGGGCTGCTTCGCCCTGGTCGGAGCCCAGGACGCCAGGCTCTTCGCCCGTGGAGTCGTAATAGAGAACCTGGTGCTGCGGCACCTGGAACTTCCCAAGGCCCCCATCATTGCAGCCGTGTCCTATGTCCTGGGTGAACCTTCATCGGCCGATCCCATGGAGATGGTGGGGATCGGCGTCCAGTTTTTGGGCATGCCCGAGGAGGCCCAGATGGCCCTGGACACCTGGGTGGATGCCGCTACGGCCTCCCAGCAGGGGTAGCCGGGGACTCCTATTTGCTGCCGAAGAACCCAAGGAGCGCTACCGCCACTTCCTCCCGCATGGCCTCGGTCATCTCCGGGTAGACAGGCAGGCTGAGCACCTCCTCGGCGGCCCGCTCGGATTCGGGAAGTTGACCTGTGCGGTAGCCGAGGTCCTTGAAGCAGGGCTGCTCGTGGAGGCAGATGGGGTAGTAGATGGCGCTGCCGATGCCACGCTCCTTCAGGTGGGCTTGCAGGGCCTCACGCCTGCCTCCCTTCACGCGGATGGTGAACTGGTTGTAGATGTGGCGACCATCGGGCACCACTTCCTGGGGCAGCACCACCTCATCAGCGGTGAGTGTCTTCAGGCGCTCCAGGTACCAGGCCGCGTGCTTCCGGCGGCCCTGGTGCCAGCCATCGAGCATGGGCAGCTTGGCCCGCAGCACCAGGGCCTGGAATTCGTCCATGCGCCCGTTCATCCCCACCTCGTGGTGCAGGTAGACGGGCTCCATGCCGTGCACGCGGATGCGGCGGACCCGCGCAGCCAGAGCCGCATCATCACGGATCGCGGTCATGCCGGCGTCGCCAAAGGCGCCGAGGTTCTTGGTGGGGTAGAAGCTGTAGGCGGTCATGTCGCCAAACTGCCCCGCTGATTGGCCCCAGCCCTTGGCGCCCAGACTCTGGCAGGCGTCCTCGACCACCGGAACGCCGTGCTTCTTCGCCACAGCCATGATGCCGGGCATGTCCGCCAGCTGGCCAAAGAGGTGCACGGGCAGGATCGCCTTGGTGCGAGCCGTGATGGCCGCTTCCACCAGGGCGCCGGTGGCGTTGAAGGTGGCCGGGTCGAGATCGATGAAGATGGGCTTCGCGCCCAGGCGCGAAACCACGCCAGCAGTCGCGAAGAAGGTGAAGCTCGGGACGATGACTTCATCGCCATGGCCTACGCCGAGGGCCATGAGAGCCGCCAGCAGGGCATCCGTCCCGCTGGACATCGCCACCGCGTGGGCCGCGCCAGCGTAAGTCGAAATCTCAGCCTCAAGACCCTTCACGTTCTCGCCCAGGATGAAGGACGAACGGTCGATGAGACCCGAGAACCCCTCCAGCACCTTCGCCTTCACGGCTGCGTTCTGCGGCGCGAGTTCAAGCATCGGGACGGGCATGTTGCCTCCAAAGATCGCGAGTCCCAGTATGTCAGCGGGACAAGCCAGAATCCGTCACATCGGGCGTGGTTGTAGCTTACTCAACCAGCCGGCCCGGTTCCTTCGGCTGTAAAAGGAGGGAGAGGCGCGTGGCTCTCTCCCATGACAATCGGGCGCATGAGCGGGAACAGGATGACATCGCGGATGCTTTGGCTGTTGGTAAGGAGCATGACGAGGCGGTCGATTCCGATGCCCTCACCGCCAGTGGGGGGGAACCCGTGCTCCAGGCTGGTGATGAAGTCCTGGTCCAGCAGCATGGCCTCGTCATTGCCGGCCTTGCGCTCGTCCATCTGCGTCTGGAACCTGCCCATCTGGTCGATGGGATCATTGAGTTCAGAGTAGGCATTGGCGATCTCCATCCCACCGATGAACAGCTCGAAGCGGTCCACGAATCGATCATCGGATTCCAGCGTCTTGGTGAGTGGCGACAGTTCGATGGGGTAGTCCGTGACGAAAGTGGGCTGGATGAGCTGCTTCTCAACGTGATGCTCGAAGAGGTTCCCCAGCAGGGAACCCACGGTCTTCTTGTCCACCTCCTCGACATGAACAGCCCCGGCCAGGGCACGCACGCTATCGCCATCCTCCAGCAGGCGGCGTTCGATGGCGCCATATTCCGCGATGGCATTTTTCAAGGTGAGACGTCGGAAGGGCGCGGCGTAGGAAATCATCTGCTCGCCCCAGGGCAGTCTCTCGGAGCCCATCACATCCAGCGCCACTGCGGACAGCAGGTTCTCCGTGAGGGCCATCATGTCCCGCAGGTCGCTGCCGGCCTCGTACATTTCCATCATGGTGAATTCGGGGTTGTGGCGGACGCTGAGGCCTTCATTGCGGAAATTGCGGTTGATCTCGAAGACCTTCTCGAAGCCCCCCACGATGAGCCGCTTGAGGTACAGCTCCGGCGCGATGCGGAGGTAGAGGTCCATGTCCAGGGCGTTGTGGTGCGTGGTGAAGGGCCGGGCCGTGGCACCTCCTGGGATGGGCTGCATCATGGGAGTCTCGACTTCGAGGTAGCCCTGCTGCTCCATGAAGCGCCGTACCGAGCTCACGATGCGCGAGCGGGTCCGAAAAGTCTTCAACACCTCGCCGTTGGCGATGAGGTCCAGGTACCGCTGGCGGTAGCGCTGCTCCTTGTCCTGCAGGCCGTGCCACTTCTCGGGCAGGGGGAGAAGGGCCTTGCTGAGGAACTGGATCTCCTTCACGCGCACGCTCAGCTCACCCGTCTTGGTGCGCATGAGCGGGCCGGTGACGCTGATGAAATCCCCCATGTCGAGGAGCTTCAGGACATCCCAGCCTGGCTCGGCCAAATCATTCATTCGGAAGAAGGCCTGGACCTTCTCCCCGTTCTCCGTGAGGTGGGCGAAGACGCTCTTGCCCATCTCGCGGATGGTGAGCACCCGGCCCATGACCGACACCGCGAGACCCAGGCCCTCCAGCCTCTCATTGGGCCAGGCCTCGGCATCGGCGTAGGCCGCCGCCAGCTGGGCGATACCGTGGGTGCGCTTCGCCTTCCTGGGCCAGGCATCCAGACCCAGGGCCTTCAGCTTCTCGAGCTTCTCGAGGCGAACATCTCGGTACTGGTTGGGCTGCATGGAGACTCCGGCACGAACCACCTAGTTTAGCGGGACGTCCTCATCCCCCGTAGCGGTAGGTCGTGAAGAACGTGATCTCTGGCGCGCTGAAGGTGCCGGCCTTCTCCGTGAGTCCGAAGCGCCATCTGGGCAGTCGCTCGTGGCTGAACACCCAGGTCTGCTGCTCACCGTACTTGTCGAGGCGCACCAGCCGGGTCCAATAGGGCGTCTCGTTGTAGGAAAAGGAGAGATCCAGGCTGAAGCCTTCCAGGAATCCGCCACCGGGGCCCTGGTAGTGGACGCCTACCCAGGCTCTCCAGAACTGGCCCCGGCTGACCACCTGGCGGAGGGGGCTGGCCTGGGGGAGGCTGATCCAGATGTCCTCCCCTTGGGCCCAGAATCGCCAGGAGCCAGAAGTGGTCCAGGCGCCGAGTCCGGCCATGAAGTTGGTGCCGCCGCTGCTCTGCAATGCCTCCGCGCGGCCCGTGGGAATCTGGATGGAGCCTCCCATCCGGCCCCCGTTGTGCTTGTCGCCCCAGGGCAGCACATAGGCCAGGTCGAGGCCCTGGAGCTCGAGGCGGGGGCTGTGAAGATCGAACACGACGACGCCGTTGCGGTCGAGATGATAGGCATCCAGGAACGTCGGGACCTCATTCCTGCCTCCCTGACCCACGCCCAGGATCTCGTGCCAGTTCATGATGGCCCGGTCCAAGATGCCTGCGGACCGATAGGTGAGCCGGGTACGCAGGTTCAGGAGGCCCGGACCCAGGGCTGTTGCGAGGTCATAGGTGAGCTGCCAATCCTCCCCCTCCAGTTCGGCATGGGCGAGCCGATCGGGGCTGTCCCTGCGGTTGGCGCGGAGGAACTGGTTGGAGGCCTCCAGGGAGAGTTGGTCCACCCCTTCCGGAAGGGGCTCGGGGAAGATTGAAAGCCAGGGGAGACGGTTGGGGTGGGGGGTCTCCTGCGCCACCAGGCCGGTAGTGACGATTGCAACTCCCAACACCCATAGATTGACGAAGGTCACGGCGCCTCCCGATCACAACATTCATACTCTGCTCTCACGGTTGGACTTGTCTTCACAAATATCTGAATGACCATTAAAGAATGTTATTCCATTCATAGATGATGCCCCTATGATGATCCAGCCCCGATCATTCCAAGTACCACCCCTCAACCATCCTTCATGGAGACAAACATGAGCCGCTTGAAATCCCGCCTTCTGGAGAAAATCCAGGAGCATCGTCCTCGCACCACCGCTCTCATCAAGGAACACGGCAAGGTCATCATCGACGACGTGAGCATCGACCAGTGCATCGGGGGGGCGCGGGATGTGCGCACACTCGTCACCGACATCTCCTACCTGGATCCCATCGAAGGCATCCGTTTCCGCGGGCTCAACATCCCCGAGACCTTCGCCGCCCTGCCGAAGGCTCCAGGCAGCGAATACCCCACCGTGGAATCCTTCTGGTACTTCCTGCTGACCGGCGAGATCCCCACTCAGGCCGAGGTCGATGAAGTGGTCGCCGAATTCAAGACCCGCGCCAAGGTCCCGTCCTATGTGTATGACGTGATGAAGGCCATGCCCAAGGACAGCCATCCCATGGCGATGCTGTCCGCCGCCAAGTTGGCCATGCAGAAGGAGAGCCAGTTCGCCGCGAAGTACCACGACCTGAAGAAGAACGACTACTGGGATCCGATGTACGAGGATGCCAGCAACATCGTGGCCTGCCTGCCCCACATCGCGGCCTACATCTACCGCTTGAAGTACAAGAACGGCAACATCATCGCCTCGAATCCCAGCCTCGACATGGGTGCCAACTTCGCCCACATGATGGGCATCGCCAAGCCCTACGACGATGTGGCCCGGATGTACTTCATCCTCCACAGCGACCACGAGAGCGGCAATGTCAGCGCCCATGCCACCCACCTGGTGGCCTCCGCCCTGTCCGACGCCTACTACAGCTTCAGCGCCGGCCTCAATGGCCTGGCGGGCCCCCTCCACGGGCTGGCCAACCAGGAAGTGCTGGACTGGATCAAGGAGTTCAAGGAAAAGCTCGGTGGCGCCGAGCCCACGGAAGAGAACGTCAAGAAGGCCCTCTGGGATACCCTGAACAGCGGCCACGTTATTCCCGGCTACGGCCACGCCGTGCTGCGCAAGACCGATCCCCGCTACGTCGCGCAGATGGAGTTCTGCCTCAAGCACCTGCCCAACGATCCGCTCTTCAAGGTCGTCAACATGATCTACAAGGTGGCACCGGGCGTGCTCACCGAGCACGGCAAGACCAAGAACCCCTGGCCCAACGTCGATGCCCAGAGCGGCGTGATCCAGTGGTACTACGGCCTCGTTGAGTATGACTTCTACACCGTGCTCTTCGGTGTGGGCCGCGCCCTCGGCGTGCTGGCCAACATCACCTGGGACCGTGCCCTGGGCTACGCCATCGAGCGCCCCAAGTCCGTCACCACCGCCATGCTCGAAGAGTGGGCGGCCAAGGGCGGCCGGAAGTAGAGACAGCCTTCAGTCTTCAGAAAACGGGCGGGCCACCTGGCCCGCCCGTTTTCTGTATCAATCGCGGTTCTCGGCGCTGGCCTTCACGAAGGCGGTGAAGAGCGGGTGCGGGCTCAGGGGACGGCTCTTGAACTCAGGGTGGAACTGGCAGCCCAGGAAGAAGGGGTGATCCTTCACCTCCACGATCTCCACGAACACGCCGTCGGGACTCATGCCCGTGAACGCCAGGCCCTTGTCCTCCAAGATCTTCCGGTATTCGTGATTGAACTCGTAGCGATGGCGATGACGCTCGCTGATCTCCGTGCTGCCGTAGGCCTTCGCGGCCTGACTTTCCGGCGCGAGGCGGCAGGGGTAGGCGCCCAGGCGCATGGTGCCACCCAGTTCCTCCACGTCCACCAACTCACGCAGCTTGAAGATGATCCGATGCTTCGGCGCATCGTCGAACTCGGTGGAATCGGCGCCTTCTAGTCCGGCGACGTTCCGGGCGAACTCCACGGAGGCCATCTGCATGCCGAGGCAGATGCCGAAGAACGGGATGCGGTGCTCACGGGCGTACTGGATGGATTTGACCATGCCGCGGGTGCCGCGCACTCCGAAGCCGCCGGGCACAAGGATGCCGTGGCAATCTTGCAGGAAGGTCGCGGGATCCTGGTTCTCTAGATCCTCGGCCTCGACCCACTTCAGGTCCACGTGCGTCTCTAGCCCGTAGCCCGCGTGATGCAGGGCCTCGATGAGGCTCTTGTAGCTTTCCTTGAACTCCACGTACTTGCCCACCACGCCGATGCGCACGCTGCCTTTGGGGTTGCGGATGCGGTGCAACAGCTTTTCCCAGGCGCTGAGGTCGGGGGTCTTCTCTCCGAGGCCCAACAGGGTCGCGACCTTGGTGTCCAGGCCTTCGAGATGCAGGTTCAGGGGCACTTCGTAGATGGTGTGGGCGTCGCGGCCGCTGAACACTGCGTCCGTGGTCACGGAGCAGAACAGGGCGATCTTGTCTTTCAGGTCGCGGGGGATGTCCTGCTCGGCACGGCAGAGCAACACGTCGGGCTGGATGCCCAGGGCTCGCAGCTCCTTGACACTGTGCTGGGTGGGCTTCGACTTCAACTCGCCCGCAGCCTTGATGAAGGGCACGTAGGTCAGGTGCATGTTGATGGCGTTCCCGAGCCCGGATTCGAGCTTGAACTGGCGGATGGCCTCGATGAAGGGCTGGCTCTCGATGTCGCCCACGGTGCCGCCGATCTCCACGATCACCACGTCCATATCCTTGGCGACCTTCTTCATCACGCCCTTGATCTCGTCCGTGATGTGGGGGATCACCTGCACTGTCTTGCCCAGGTAGTCGCCGCGGCGCTCCTTCTGGATCACGGTGTTGTAGATGCGGCCCGTGGTGATGGTGTGGTTCTGGGTGGTGGGCACCGATGTGAAGCGCTCGTAGTGCCCCAGGTCCAGGTCCGTCTCCGCCCCATCGTCCGTGACGAAGACCTCCCCGTGCTGGAAGGGCGACATGGTGCCCGGATCCACGTTGAGGTAGGGATCCATCTTCATGAGCGTGACCTTCAGCCCCCGGGCCTCCAGCAGCGCGCCCAGCGAGGCCGCAGCGATCCCCTTGCCCAGGCTCGAAAGCACACCACCGGTGACGAATACATACTTGGTCATGGAATCTCCTACATCTCGTCGGGGGCCTTGATGCCCATGAGGAACAAGCCCTGGCGAAGAACCCGGGCGGTGGCCACACAAAGGGCAAGACGCCAGCGTTGAATGTTCCGATCCGCAAAATCTCCCTTAAGAATCGGACAATTCGTGTAGAAGCCGGAAAACGCCCGGGCGATAGCAACCAGCTGACGTGCGAGCGGAGTCGCCATGCATCCCTCCGTAACGGCTTGAACTGCCGCTGGAAACCCGGCCAATTCGAATAGAAGCGCCTGTGCATGAGGCGAGTCAAGCCCTACAGGGTCCTGGCCGGCCACATTCCATGGAATTGCGCTAAGTCCTAATGCCATGAAATCAACCCTGGGATCTGATGGAACCTGAGGTGAAATCAAAGGCTTTGCCCATTCCCAGAAATCGGCGTCATCAGGAAGATTCGGATCAGATGCGCCCTTTCGCAGCACGCTCATGATGCGGGCGTGGGCGTACTGCACGTAGGGGCCCGTATCTCCGTCGAGGGCGATGACGCGGTCCCAGGTGAAGGTGATGGGCTTCACCCGGTCGTTCATGGCGTCGAAGAACACCACCGCGCCCATGCCCAACATCTCGGCCACCTCGGCCTTGTTCCGCAGGTCGGGGTTCTTCTCGTCGATGATGGCAGCCACGCGCTCCCGGGCCTCGTCGAGCACATCCTCCAGGAAGATGACATTGCCCTTGCGGGTGCTCATCTTCCCTTCGGGCAGCTTCACCATGCCGAAGGGCGTGTGCAGCATCCGCCCCTTGAACCACGGATCCAACTTGTTGAGCACCGCGAAGATCTGCTGGAAGTGCAGCACCTGATCGGTGCCCACCACGTAGAGGCAGCGGTCGAAGTCGTAGGTCTGTTTGCGATACAAAGCCGCCGCCAGATCGCGGGTGGCGTAGATACTCGTGCCATCGCCCTTCTGAACCAGGCAGGGCGTGGTAATTCCGACATCCTCCAAGTTGATGATCTTGGCTCCCATTTCGCCTTCTACCAGGAGGCCCGCAGCTTCCAGTCGCTGCATGGTGGGCAGGAGCTGGTTCTCGTAGAAGGCCTCACCCTGTTCCAGCGTGTCGAAGCTCACGCCGAGGCGATCGTAAATGCGCTGGAATTCCCGCAGGGAGATCTCCCTGAACCAGCTCCAGAGTCTCCGAGCTTCGGCATCTCCAGACTCTAGTCGCTTGAACCAGCCGCGCCCTTCGTCGCGAAGTTCTGGATGTTCTGTCTCTTCAGCATGAAAGAGCGCGTAAAGAGCGAACAAACGGTATAGAGGAGTCCATTTCCCTTCACCATCATCACCTTTGAAGGACCGTGTCCCGAGTGGTCCCAAATTCAATTCTTTTAACGGCTGTGTCAAATCTTTGTTGTCATTCGGTACCCATTGGTAAGCCGCCAGCAGCGTTCCAAACTGGGTGCCCCAGTCGCCCAGGTGATTGAGGCGCACCACGTCGTAACCCAGGAACTGGTAGGTCTGGGCCAGGGCGTGGCCGATCATGGTGGAGCGCAGGTGGCCGATGGTGAAGAGCTTGGCAATGTTCGGCGAGCTGTACTCGACGATCACCTTTTTGCCGTTGGCAGGGCGGGATCCATAAGGCCGGTTCAGCGGCGCTTCGAGGATGTCCTTCAGCACCGCCTTGGCGCGAGTCTCGGGCCTTAGCCTCAGGTTGAGGTACGGACCAGCGGAAACCACATCGTCCCTCTGGATCTCGGTGGCCAGTTCCTGCGACAGCTGCAGAGGGTTCTTCCCCAGTTGCTTGGCGGCGCGGAAGCAGGGGAAGGCCAGATCGCCAAGCTCACCGGACTTGGGCCGTTCCACTGTGATCTCCATGACCTGGAGGCCCATTTTCTCTAGGGCTGCCCCCAACTGCTGCTCGAAGTCCTGTCGTATTGCATCCATCAGGTCAATCCTCAATCCGCCAGCTCGGCCAGGGCCTTTTCGTAGTCGTCCGTCTTGGGGGGCACGCCATGCCAGCCGGCCTGGTTTTCCATGAAGCTCACGCCCTTGCCCTTCACAGTGCGGGCACAGATCATCGCGGGCTGGCCCTTCACGGTGCGCGCCCAGGCCAAGGCCTCCAGGATCTGGTTGAAGTCGTGGCCGTCGATCTCCTTCACGGCCCAACCGAAGGCGCGCCACTTGTCGGGCACGGGATTGATGTTCATCACCTTCTTCACGTCGCCGTCGATCTGCAGGCCGTTGAGGTCATGGAAGACGCAGAGGTTGTCGAGCTTGTGGTGGGGCGCGGCCATGGCCGCCTCCCAGATCGAGCCCTCCTGGCTTTCGCCGTCACCCACCACGCAGTAGACGCGCCGGTCGGATTTCTGGACCTTCAGGCCGATGGCGATGCCCACGGCCTGGGGTAGGCCCTGGCCCAGGCTGCCGGTGGTGACCTCCACGCCAGGCGTGTAGTGGTTCTCGGCGTGGCCCTGGAGCCTCGTCGGGTACTGGCGGAAGGTCTCCAGCCAGGCCCTGGGAAAGAAGCCCTGGTCCGCGAGGATGGCGTACTGGGATGGACAGGCATGGCCCTTGGAGAGGACGAAGCGGTCCCGGGCCGGGTTGGCCGGATCCTCCGGGAACACAGTCATCTCGTGGTAGTAGAGCGCCACGCCGATATCGATCCAGCTCAGGCTGCCGCCAGGATGGCCGCTCTGGGCCTTGTAGACCTGCAGCAGCACGTCCCTGCGAAGGGCTTTCGCCTTCGCCGCCATAGCCACGACGGACTCCAGTTTCTGCTGCGGCATGACCCCATCCTTCCCGGGAGGCCATTCGCCTCCGATCAGCATGCCCCATGGAGGCCCCTTCCGGAAGGGGTTGAATGACCCTCGGGGCAGCCTTTTGCCCTTGACCTATGGGCCTTTTGCGATAGGATGGTCTTTCGCGCCTCCCTGACTTTCTACGGGGGACTGCCTCGGAAGCTGGAGAACCGAATCATGGCCAACCACAAGTCCGCTGCCAAGAAGGCCCGCCACGATGCCGAGGCCCGCCTCCGCAACCGCAGCAACCGCTCGACCCTGAAGACCGCCGTCAAGAGCTTCCTGGCCCTGATCACGGGTGGCAACAAGGCCGAGGCCGCCAAGCAGCTGTCCGGGACCCAGGGCCTGGTGGACAAGGCCTGCCGCAAGGGCGTGATGCACAAGAACGCCGCCGATCGCACCAAGTCCCGCCTAGCCGCCAAGGTGAACAAGCTGGCCTAACGAGCCATAGAGCTTCTTCAAGGACCCGGAGAGCCGGGTCCTTTGTTTTTTGGTCTCGCGTATCCCGCAGGGGATATCGAAAAAGTGAACAAGCTGGCCTAACGAGCCTCGGCCCTTCTTCAAGGACCCGGAGAGCCGGGTCCTCTGTTTTTTGGTCTCGCGTATCCCGCAGGGGATACCGAGAAAGTGAACAAGCTGGCCTAACGAGCCTCAGGGCTTCTTCGAGGACCCGGAGAACCGGGTCCTTTTTGTTGTCCAAATGAGCGGCAGAGCAACCGTCCTGGAACGCGATCGGATGGAACGCCGGGCAGGTTCAAGCCCAATCCCCGGGCAGGCGCACCTCACCGCCTGGAACGCTGCCCCAGTGAAAAGAACCCACGAGGTCCGCCACGGCACAGGCCTCGGGCCGCTCCAGGCAGCCCAGGCTCCAGCCCAGCCAGCCCGTGATCGCCTCTAGGGATACCCCCCGACTCGACAGGGCATCGATGCCCATAGCACCATTACGCTTGCCGAGACGGCTGCCATCGGGCGCCATCACCAGGGCCAGGTGGGCGTAGGTCGGCCGCGGGAGACCCAGGGCCTCCTGGAGCCGGATCTGGGTGGCGGTCACGGAGCGCAGATCGGCGCCGCGTACCACCTCAGTCACCCCCTGGGCTGCATCGTCCACCACCACCGCCAGGTGGTAGGCGAAACAGCCGTCCCGGCGGAAGAGCAGCGGGTCTCCCGTGAGGATGGCCGGATCATCCATCTGAGGCCCGAGGAGATGGTCCCTCCACGTCACAGGGCCTTCGGGAAGACGCAAGCGCAGTGCAACAAAGCTGTCTGGGAGGATTGCCTGCTCGCTTCGCTCGCGAGGTTCCCCCCGGCCCCTGCCACTCCCGCGGGATGAACCCGCGCTCATGTCCTTGTAGCCTTTCCAGGCGTGCTTCCGGCAGCGACCCGGGTACGGGCGCAAGCCGTCCTCCGCGTGCGGCGCGGAGGCAAGCAGCTGCAAATCCTTCCGGGTGCAGGTGCAGGGATAGAGCCGCTGAGCCTCGTGCAACCGCGCCAGAGCCTCGCGATAATGGTCGCTGCGTTCCGACTGCCACACCACGGGTGCGTCTGATTCCAGCCCGAGGGCCGCCAGGTCCCGCAACTGGGCCTCGCCCAATTCTCGCCGGCAGCGGGGCCCATCCGCGTCCTCCATGCGGATGATCCAGCGCCCGCCTGCGGCCCGCGCCGACAACCAGGAGGCTAGCGCCGTGCGCAGGTTTCCCAGATGGAGGATGCCGGTGGGCGAAGGTGCGAAACGACCGAGGATCATGGGTGGCTGCTTCGTCGGTGCAGTTCTGGGCCTACTCGCGGAACAAGAGGGTATCCAGCCCGCGGATCAGTCCCTGCACCTTCAGCACCCGTCCCACGGCAAGCAGGGTCCCGGCCACATATGGCTGGGCACCGGTTCCGGCGTCGTGGCGGATCGTCAGGCGCTCGTCCGGAAGGCCAAAAAGGGTTTCGAAGGCAAGGGTGTAACCGGGCAGGCGGATGGAATGGATCTGGGTGCCCGCCACGCTGGCACCCCGGGCCTCTTTTGGGCCGAGCAACTGATCTACCGGTTTGACCATTTCGTTCCTGCGCACGCAGGCAAGACCCTCGGCCAGCTCTTGGGTGGTGCCGCTGGGGACGTCCGGCTTGTCGGCCTGGGCGTAGTCCAGGATCTCCCAATGGGGGAGATAACGGGCGGCAATGAGGCTGAAATGCTTGGCCAGGGCGGCGGTGAGGGAGAAATTGCCCGCGGCGATGACCCCAAGGCCCTGGGCTTCGGCGGCCTTCTGGATTTCCTGGAAATCAGATGACGAGAGACCCGAGGTGCCGATCACAGCCGGCACGCGGTTGCGGAGGGCCGTCAGAACATGGTCCTTGACCACCGTGGGGTGGGAGTAGTCGATAAGGACATCGGTCTCCGTCTTCAAGGCTTCCTGAATCGTCGCAGAAACCGTCACGCCCAGAACGGAGCCACCGATCGCCAGGCCCAGGTCCAAACCCGCGCTCCTCCGGGCCACGGCACTTGTGACCTGGAATGCATCCGAAGCCCGGATGGCAGCAACGAGCGCACAGCCCGTCCAGCCGGTGGCGCCAGCGAGGCAAACTCTCATTTTTTCTGCCATGTCTGCTCCTGATCAACCCTTGCTGATCCTGTCGGTGCGGAATCTGTGGCGGGAGCTACCACCCCAGCAGATACGCGAAGATCAGCGGCGCCACGATGGTGGCGTCGCTTTCGACGATGAATTTCGGTGTGTCCACGCCCAGCTTGCCCCAGGTGATCTTTTCGTTGGGCACGGCGCCGGAGTAGGAGCCGTAGCTGGTGGTGCTGTCGCTGATCTGGCAGAAGTAGCCCCAGAGCGG
>CAIXHJ010000147.1 GCA_903919165.1 uncultured Holophagaceae bacterium | reverse complement strand
GGAACCACAGCTTCTCCAGATCGAGCCCTTGGGGGCTCGGGGTGTCGAATGCAGAGATGAGGCCCCTGAACAGCACCAGGGACCGCAGGGAATCGACCCCCAGCATGGCCAGGGCCTGGCCGATCTCTGACACGGGCCGGTCCGAGGCGCAGTGGACCGAATTGGCCAGCTTCAGCACTTGGCTCACCATGCCAAGATCGCGCCGGATGAGGCGGGCCACCTCGCCCATGCCCGCGTCCTCGCGCTGCAGCAGGGCCACCAGCTCCGAATACAGGGTCGGCAGGCTGGGGATCCGGCCCAGCCCCCCCACGAAGGCGCGGATGGACCGCACGCTGGTCGCGTCATCCTCGATATTCAAGCTTTCCACGACACCGACCAGGAATTCCGGTTCCAGCGGCTTGATGAAGAGCCGGTGCAGATCCCCTTCCACCTTCTCTGCCCATCCGGCCTGAGGCTGCTCAGCCAAGGCGATCCGTACGGCGCCGGGTTGCAGTTCGCGTACCTGGTGGATCAGTTCGATCCCTGGTAGGTCCGGCAACTCCTGGGCTGTAATCAGGATGTCCACACGGTCGCGCTCCAGCACTTGGAGCGCCTCGGCGCCGTCCTTGGCGAGGAGGACTTCCCAGGTGCGGTGGCTCCTCCAGAATCCTTGCCGGACCCGCTGCAGAAAGTCTCCGTCCCCATCCACCAGAAGGATCCGCATCGATGCCTCCTCCCCATGAATGCCCCGGGGCGGATCCATCTCATCGGCCGGACCCATAGACTCCTGGAATCTTGTGCAAGGCTCCCTGGACAGATGAGTTTCCAGGCAGAATCAAGCCTCTGAGTGTGTTTTAGAATTTCCGGGAGCCGCCATGTCCGCCATCCGCCCCCTCCTCCTCGGTCACCGGGGCCTGTCCAACAAGCACCTGGAAAACTCCATGGCAGCCTTCCGCGCGGCTCTGGCCGCAGGCATGGACGGCTTCGAACTGGATGTGCAGCCCAGCCGGGACGGCGTCTGCATGGTGCTCCATGACGAGGACCTGGCCCGCACCGCGAACGGGTCAGGCCTGCTCCGGAAGATGAAGGCCGCGGAACTCCCCCCCCTGAAGAACGGCGAACCCCTGCCCCGCCTGGCGGATGCCCTGGACCTGCCTGCGAAGCTGATCAATGTCGAGCTCAAGGGCGAGCCCGGCTGGCAGCAGGCCCTGGCCGCGGTGGAGGCCGCCGAGGCCCTCGACCGGGTGCTGTTCAGCAGTTTCGAGCACAGCGAGGTCCTGCAACTCTGGGCCGCCTGCGAGACTGCCCGCTGCGGCTTCCTGTGGGAGACCGGCGAGGCCCTCGACATCGACCAGGAGCAACTGTCCGACCTGCCCGGAGCCCTCTGGTTCCACCCGCCCCTGAAAGCCGTGAAGGCGAGGCCGGAGCTCTGGGCCCCCTACGCCGACCGGTTGGCGGTGTGGGGCATGAAGACGCCCGCCGAGGCCGGGGACCTGCCCTTCTCTCCGGCCGTCCTCATTGCGGATGGGCTGTGATGCCGAGCTCACTTC
>CAIXHJ010000146.1 GCA_903919165.1 uncultured Holophagaceae bacterium | reverse complement strand
TCCGTATCCGGGGGCGATACCTCACACTTGCACCGGGGTTGGGTGCCTGGACCTACCCCAACGGGGCCTCATGGCCAGAGGACATTCCTTTGCAACTGCGAGTAGCGATTCAGGGCCTGTGATCCGTGAATTCATCTGGATGCACTGCGACCTCTGATGGAGTGGTCTTAGGCCCGCACATGGAGGGTCGGAATTCCCTTCCGTTTTCCCGGGATGTGGTAAAGGTGCGGTTCAGTAAGGATGACCGTAAGTACTGTAATGATTGGAGCCAACTACAGGATTCGAACCTGCGACCTGCTGATTACGAATCAGCTGCTCTACCAGCTGAGCTAAGTTGGCGCTGGCCCTTCAGTCTGCCCTGGGAGGCCCATGGAATCAACCGAGAGCTCGCGCCATGCCGCCGCGCGGGTGTTGTCGTGAGATCTATTGGCCGAAGCCGGAGGGCAGCTTCATGCCGAGGTTCTTGACCAGGAAGGCCCACTGATCGGCGAATTCGGCGATCTGCTTGGCGGTCGGTTTGCCGGCTCCGTGGCCGGCATTGGTCTCGATGCGGGTGAGCACGGGGGCGGCTCCTGCCTGGTCGGCCTGCAGGGTCGCGATGAACTTGTGGCTGTGGGCGGGCACCACGCGGTCATCGTGGTCGCCCGTGGTCACCAGGGTGGCCGGGTATTTCACGCCAGGCTTCAGGTTGTGCAGCGGGCTGTAGGTCATGAGGTACTTGAAGCCTTCGGCCTCGTCGGAGCTGTCGTAGTCGCTTTTCCAGGCCCACCCGATGGTGAACTTGTGATACCTGAGCATGTCCATGACACCGACCTGGGGCAGGGCCGCGCCGAAGAGATCCGGCCGCTGGGTCATGCAGGCACCCACCAGCAGGCCGCCATTGGAGGCACCGTTGATGGCCAGGTTTCGGGCGGAAGTGTACTTGTTCGAGATGAGCCACTCCGCTGCTGAAATGAAATCGTCGAAGACGTTCTGTCTCTGCCTCAGGCGCCCGGCATCGTGCCAGGCCTGGCCGTATTCGCCACCCCCACGCAGATTGGGCATGGCATAGACGCCGCCCATCTCCAGCCACACCGCCCGGGGAACACTGAACCCAGGGGTCAGCGAGACATTGAACCCGCCATATCCGTAGAGCAGGGTCGGGTTCTTGCCATCCAGCTTCAGGCCCTTCTTGTGTACCAGGAACATCGGGATCTTCGTGCCGTCCTTGCTGGAGTAGAGGACCTGCTTGACGTCGAAGTTCCTTGGATGGAAGTCCACCTTCGGAGCCTTGAAGACCCGGGTCTTCCCGGTGTCGACATCCAGGCGGTACACCGAAGTGGGGTAGGTGAAGGAGGTGAAGGAAAAGAATGCCTCGGAGCTCTTCCGCCTTCCGGAAAGGTACCAGGTGTTCCATCCGAAGACCCGGACGCCGACGGTGCCCAGGGTGGGCAAGGCCACGGCATGCCGGAACGTCCCATCGATGGAGTAGAGCTTCACCTGCTCGCACGCGTCGGACATCCATGTGGCGGCGAAGCGATTCCCCGTCATGTCCACATGGACGAGAACGTCGCGGCCGGGCCCCTGGGGTATCAGTTCCTTCCAGTCCCGGGGCTCGGTCTGCCCTCTCCTGATGGCCACCAGCCTGTAGCGGGGAGCGTCCCGGTTGGTGCGCACATAGAACGTTTCCCCATCGTTGCCTATGACCGAGTACTCGGCGTCGAAGCGGTCCAGGAATGGCTCTGGCGTCGCCTCCGGATGGGAAAGGTCCACCAGGAAGATCCGATTGCGCTGTTCCGTCCCTTCTCGCTGGGAGACCACCAGCCAGCGCCCATCGTCGCTGACGGAGGCCCCGAACCCCCAGTCAGGCTGGTCCTTCCGCTCGAAAACGAGGCGATCCTGGCTCTGGTCCGTCCCGACCTTGTGGAAATAGACCTTGCTGAACTTGTTCACGCCCTTGAGTGCGGCGCCGTCCTTCGGCGCGTCGTATCGGCTGTAGAAGAACCCGCTGCCGTCCTTGGCCCAGTCAGCGCCGCTGAACTTGCTCCAGGACACGATGTCGGGAAGATCCTGGCCCGTGGCGACGTCTCGGACGTGCCAAGTGACCCAGTCGCTACCTCCTTCGGATACGCCGTAGGCGATGAGGCGGCCGTCCTCTGAAACCGTCACGTCCGTGATCGAGACGGTGCCGTTCTTCGAAAGGGTGTTGGGATCCAGCAGGACTCGCCCCACCTCCTTGAGATCCCGGGTGACGTACAGCACCGCCTGGTTCTGGAGACCCGAGTTGTAGGTGTAGAACGTGTAGGGACCGCCGATGAAGGGGGTGCCGTACTTCTCGTAGTTCCAGAGCTTCGTCAGGCGAGTTGAAATGGAATTCCGCTCGGGGATGCCGCCCAGGTAGGCTTGGGTCACTTTGTTCTGCGCCTCCACCCAGGCCTTGGTCTCCGGACTGTTGTCATCCTCCAGCCAGCGGTAGGGATCGGCCACCTTGGTGCCGAAGAAATCGTCCACCACGTCTCCCTTCCGGGTCGGCGGATAGCTCAAGGGAGCCTGGGCGGCGAGGGCGGTGGTGATGGCGAGGGCCATGGGAAGGAACCTCATTCAAGAGCCTCCGAGAGGAGAGACATTCTCACATCGATGGGAGGCTGAATCCCAGCCGTGCAAGGGTGGCTGCTTGGTGGTAGGGTGCGGGCAGCCCTGGAGGTCTCATTTGGTCCCGCCATCCAGCAAGAAGGTCTTCGTCCTGGATACGAACGTCCTCCTGCACGACCCGAATTCCATCCTCAGCTTCCAGGAACACGACGTGGTGCTGCCCATCGTGGTGATCGAGGAGGTGGATCACTTCAAGAAGGACCAGACCGAAGTTGGACGCAACGCTCGCAGCGTTTCCCGCCTGCTCGACAAGCTGCGGGCCAGCGGCACCCTCAGCCGGGGCGTGCTCCTTGAGGGCGGCGGCATGCTCAAGGTCGATGTGGCGGCCCACAACCTGGACATCGGCATCCTGTCCGCGGACAAGCACAAGGCCGACAACCAGATCCTGGCCTGCGCCCGGGAGCTGCTGCACACCTGCAAGGACCGCGTGGTCCTGGTCACCAAGGACACGAACCTGCGCATCAAGGCTGATGCCATCGGGGTGGAGGCCGAGGACTACACCACCGACCGGGTGGAGATGGATGAGCTCTACACCGGCCACAGGACCTGGGAAGTGGATCCCGCGAAGGTGGATCTGCTCTACGACGGAGGCCTCCAGCCCGATGCGGAGCTGAACCTCCATCCCAATCAGTTTCTCACCCTGGTGGATCAGACCAACCCCAGCCACACGGCTCTGGCGCGGTTCATGGCCGGAGAGGGCCTCCTTCGGCCCCTGCGCCGCATGGAGGCCTACCCCTGGGGCATCAAGCCCAGGAACCGCGAACAGCAATTCGCCCTGGAACTATTGCTGGATCCTGCGGTTCAGGTGGTCACGCTGCTGGGCAAGGCCGGCACCGGCAAGACCCTGCTGGCCATGGCTGCGGGTCTGCAGCAGGTGGTGGACGACGAGGCCTACGACAAGATCCTCGTGAGCCGGCCCGTGATGCCCATGGGCCGCGACCTGGGCTACCTGCCCGGGGATATCAGCGAAAAGTTGCGGCCCTACATGCAACCCATCTACGACAACCTCGAATTCATCGTGGGAGCGAACACCGAGGCCCGCCGCCGCACCACCATGACCGCGAGCCAATTGGAAGAAGCGGGCTACCTCAGCGTCGAACCCCTCACCTACATCCGCGGCCGCAGCATCCCCAAGCAGTACCTCGTGGTCGACGAGGCCCAGAACCTCACGCCCCATGAGGTGAAGACCATCCTCACCCGGGCCGGGGAAGGCACCAAGGTGATCTTCACGGGCGATCCCCATCAGATCGACAACCCCTATGTGGATGCCAGCACGAACGGCCTCAGCTTCTTGGCGGAACACTTCAAG
Organism: uncultured Holophagaceae bacterium; assembly: GCA_903919165.1. GTDB lineage: Bacteria > Acidobacteriota > Holophagae > Holophagales > Holophagaceae > Geothrix. The sequence goes on along the minus strand of CAIXHJ010000146.1, from coordinate 6,899 downwards.
CACCTCGACATCTCCGGCCACGTCACCCTCCAGAAGGGTGAACGAAGCAAGCTGGCCGAACTGGCAAGCAACCTCTTGTAGGAGGCTACGATGGTGGATTCATCCTGGGACAACGGCGGCCATGGCGTTCCAGCCAAAGCGGGGTTGCCCTTATGGGGGAAAATTGCCCTGGGCTGCGGCATCGCTTTCCTGATCGTTCTCGTGACCTGCATGGGCGTTGGCGCCTTCTTCATCAACAAGGTCAAGAAGGACCCGGAAGGCTTCAAGCAGAAAGCCATGAACCTGGTGGCCGACAAGATGCGCCCGGATTGGGAAGACTTCCGCCTCGTGGTGGAACAGCTGCGCAGTCCGGAGGGCTGCCAGGCCCTCTACGCCGCCAACCCCGGCCTCGCGAAAACCTGGCCCACGGAAACCGCCTTCCTGGAGGCCGCCTCCCGGTGGCACAAGGAAGTGGAGTCCGCCCCGGACCTCACGCCGGACGTGATGGAACACGGCAGGCTTCAGATCAATCGGGACTTCAGCGGGCACGTGCGGGTGAGCTGGAGTCCGCGCTCCGGCCGGGCCGTCCACGTCACCTTCGAAGGTGTCCGGAAGTCCGGCGATAAAGGGCCCCGGCCCGTGGTGGAAGTCGACGTCCGCTAGGACCCATCAAAGGATCCAAGCTGATCCTCATTGAGCCAGCGCGGTTTTTCCGCCAAGATGCAGGCATGACTGCTGCTTCCGGATCTGTATCTGATGCGCTTGCTCTGCTCACAAAGGGCGCCGTGACCTGCCACAAGGTCGCGCAGCTGGAAGCAAAGCTGAAGGAAGGCAGGCCCCTCCGGATCAAGACGGGCTTCGATCCCACGGCCCCGGATCTGCATCTCGGTCACGGCGTGCTCATCCGCAAGATGGCCCAGTTCCAGAACCTCGGCCACGAGGTCACCTTCCTCATCGGGGACTTCACGGGCCTCATCGGCGATCCCACAGGGAAGAAGGCGACGCGCCCGCCCCTCACACCGGCGGAGATACTGGCCAATGCCGAGACCTACAAGGCCCAGGTCTTCAAGATCCTGGATCCCAAGAAGACCAGGATCCGCTTCAACAGCGAATGGTTCGGGGAATTCAAGGGCGAACAATGGATCCGGCTCACCTCCCGGTTCACCCTGGCCCAGATGCTGGAGCGGAATGATTTCCAGAAGCGCCTGAACGACAATCAGCCCATCAGCATCCACGAACTGCTCTACCCCATCGCTCAGGCCTACGATTCGGTGGCGCTAGAGGCGGACGTGGAACTGGGTGGCAATGACCAGCTCTTCAATCTCATGCAGGGGCGCATCCTCCAGGAGGCCTCGGGCCAGCAGCCCCAGGTGGTGCTCACCGTGCCCTTGCTGCTGGGCCTGGACGGCATCGAGAAGATGTCCAAGTCCCTCGGAAACTACATCGGGTTCATGGAGGATCCGGATACGCAGTACGGCAAGGCCATGAGCATCGGCGACACCCTCATGTGGGATTGGTATCTGCTGCTCACGGACAAGCTGCCCGCCGAGATCGACGCCCTCAAACTGGGCCATCCCATGGACGCCAAGAAGGCTCTGGCCCGCCAGATCGTTTCGGATTTCCATGGGGCGGCTGCAGGCCTTGAAGCGGAGGAGCGCTGGGTCCGCCGCTTCTCGGGGCGCAGCCAGGAGGAGGCTCCCCAGGTGGCGGTGCCCGCCACGGAGGGAGAGTTGCCACTGACCCGCCTGCTGGTGGAGCGGGGTCTGGCGGCGAGCCGCAAAGAGGCCGAGCGCCTCATCGGTCAGGGCGCCGTAAGTCTGGATGGGCAGAGGACTGTGGATCCCTCCCTGCGATTGAGGCTTCGTCCCGGACAGTCCCTCCTGGTGAAAGTAGGCAAACTCAAGCTTGAGCGATGGGTGGTCACATGAGTCTTTCGGCCCTCAGGGATCTGTTCGCCCGGCATCGGGCCCGTGCTACCGGTGTGTGGCGGTTGGGGCAGACTCCCCACCGAACCATATTCCTGGAGGCTGGAGATATCGTATTCGCCTCCAGCACGCATCCACTGGACCGCCTGACCCATCTGCTGGTGGAACGGGGCAGGATCACCCAGGCCCAGCTCGATTACGCCCTGGCAAACCTCAATCCGACCATGTCCATCGGGAAGAACCTCATCGTGATGGGTTTCATCACCCAGCGGGACCTGCTCGATGTCGCCCGGGCCCAGGTGGAGCAGGTGGTCTGGGCCAGCATCGCCACCACGGAGCAGGATCCGGTCTTTGAAGCGAGGAGCCTTGACGCCACTACGGTTCGTCTGCCCTTTGACAGTCCGGCCATGCTGCTGGCGGGGGTCCTTAACTTGATGGACCGGGAACGGGTCCTGGAGGAACTCGGGCCCTTGAACCAGGTCGTCGCCCTGGAGGGTCGCCGTCATCTGGAACTCACCTTGCCCCTGGACCTGGCCAAACTGCCAAGTCTCCTGGATGGCAGCCGCACCTTGATGGAGTTGAGCAGAGAGTCCGGCGTGGAGCCCTTCCGACTGGGCGCCTTTATTCTCTTCCTGCGTGAAATGGGCTGGGCGAGTCTCCTCGAATTGCCCTCCCTGGACCTCAGGGCGCTGGAACTGGCTCTGGATCCCACCCCCCCCCCAAGCACCCCCGCCCTTCCAGAGCCGACGGCCACAGCCCAACCTTCCCTGTTCTCAGAAATCCACGCCAGCCAGCACCCCACCACCAACCTGGAGCACCTTTCTGAAGCCTTGGATCATCTGGGTCCGCAGGACGAGTTGGATAATCCGTTGCCCGAGGAATCCGAGTCGCTTGCTCCGCCGGAACCCGCCTTGCCCATCCATCATGCAGTCGAGGGGAACACGGAACGCCTGGAGCCACCTCCGACTCCCGAGATCACACCTGCGCCCTCCCGGCGTCCCCTGGCCCTGTTGCTCGTGGCGGCGCTGATCGGTGGCCTGTGGTTCGGAATCAGTCGGCTCCGCCAAGCTCGCCCCGCACCCCTGGCGCCGTCGGACAGGGCCGAACCTGCGCCGGATGTCAAACCTGCCGTTTCTTCACCAGAAGCCGTGAAACCAGTTCCCGCCCCGGAACCTGAAGGCAAGCCTATTCCAGAGCCTCCCCAAGCCGTACCCCCAGGTTCTCCCGCTCAGAAGAAGGAACCACCCTCGGTTCCTTCCAAGGCCGATCGCCTCCAGACGATCATCCAAGGTGACTGGAAGAAGGCCGTCTCCCAGGGCTCACTCCACCGCAAGGCCCTACAGGGCCGTTGGACCCTCCGGCTGGAGATCGCGTGTCAGGGGACCACCATTCAGCATGCCGCCGACCTGCTGAAGAGTCAGGATCCGGATCTGTTCCTCATGCCCATGGCCATGCGGGACGGAAAGACCTGCTACCAGATCTTCTTCGGCTCCTTCGAATCCGAGGCGGCCGCCAAGGCAGCCGCCAAGAAGCTCCCTCCCCCCTTCCTGGCCGAAGGGAACCGGCCAATGCCCTTCCGGGTGGCCCAGATCCCAGACCGGCAGTAGTCAGATCTAAATGCAATAATCGCAAGGCATATTAATATTCTAATTGCCGGTCCTTTACAAACGATCAACATTCGACCATACTTTCTATGTATACGAGCTGGTCGATAAATTCCGACCTGTTGATCTTTGTGGAGCCCGATGACATCCCCCTTCGATCCCACCAATTGGAGTAAGGCCTGCGTGTCGTGGATCCACGAGATCCAGATCGCCTTCGACCCTCCAACTCCGGTGGAACCTGGCAGGGGCGGGTTCCTTAGACTTATGCGATGGAGTACCCCACGAGTCTCAACCCTTGTTCTTTTAAGTTTTACGCTGCATTGCACGCGCCCTCCGGCTTCCCTCCCTTCCTCACAGGTGGCCTTCCAGAACGGAACGGTCGCCACGGACGCCCAGGCCTATGTGGAGGAAGGTGTGGCCAGCTGGTATGGCGGTGATGATGATGGATTCGCTGGGCGACCTACTGCCAGCGGGGAAATTTTCGATCCTGAGCAATACACCTGCGCCCACCGGACCCTCCCCCTGGGCAGTTTCGTGGAGGTCGAGAACCTGGAGAACCAAAAACGGGCCGTCCTTCGGGTCAATGACCGGGGCCCCTTTATCAAGGAGAGGATCCTGGACCTTTCCAAACGTGGAGCCCGGGATCTGGGATTACTCGATAAGGGCACTTCGCGAGTTCGAATCCGTTCCGTAGATGCCATGGGCCTCCCAATGGCCATTGATTCCACCAGGAACCAGGCCGATCCCTTTGTCGTGCAGGTGGCATCACTTTCGGATCCAACGAATATCGAGACACTTACGAGAGAACTTGAAAACACCTTCGGCGTGGTCACCCTTCAAAATGCCACTACGCGAAACGGTCAGGTCGTGAAACGCGTTCGAGTGGGCAGCTACACGACTCGCCAGGACGCCGAACAGGCCGCTCAACAGATCGCCAAACTGCTCAAGGACCGCGGTGTCGAGCCCTTCATCACCCGCCAGCGGTGATTCGTTGCGCCCCTACCTGGTCATTCCGGCCGGGGGCCGTGGGCTACGAATGGGTGGAGGCCTGCCCAAGCAGTTCCGGGACTGGGATGGAAGGCCCCTGCTCCAGGTGACCGTGGAGGCCTTCCTGGCCCCAGGCATGCCGCCCTTGGCAGGTATCGCCTTGGCTGTCCCGGAAACCCACCTGGAGGAAGCCCGCAGCTGGTCTTTCGGTATTCCCTGCAAGGTCGTCCCCGGTGGCGCGACCCGCCAGGAGTCCGTGTGGATCGCCCTCAAGGCCCTGCCCAACCTGCCCCTCATGCCGGTGATGATCCACGATGCAGTGAGACCCTTTCCTCCAACCGCCCCCCTCTGGGAAGCTCTGGGCGCCCTCGACCGATTCGACGGCGTGCTGCTGGGGGAGCCCTCCACGGACACCCTCAAGCGGGTGGATTCCCTTGGCCGGGTGCTCCGCACGGAACCCCGGGAGGAGTTCTTCCGGGCCCAGACCCCCCCAGATCGCCCGGCTAGGCACCTGGCTCCAGGCCTTCCGCGCCGCTGAAGAGGCCGGCTTCGTGGGCACGGATGACGTGGCTCTTCTCGAGCGCCTGGGCCTGGCAGTGAAACTCATCCCCAGTCCCAGTTCCAACCTGAAACTCACCACTCCCGAAGACTGGCAACGCGCCCGTTCGCATTGAACCCAGCCACGGTCTGTGGTGAAGGGACCACAATTCAGCCCTTATTGGTCCTAGCTAAATCATGAAATGATTTAGCTAGTTAAGTGGCACAAAAATAGCTTATAGGGCTGTGAGGATGATTATGCCCCGCAGCACCACACCGCAAACCCTGAACAGCGAGATCACCATCTCGGGACATGGTCTGCATGGCAACCGCCCCTGCTCGGTTCGGCTGGCGCCGGTGGCGACCCCCTCGGGACTGACCTTTGTCCACACACCCACAGGCACTGAGATTCCCGCCCGGGCGGATCTGGCTGGCGATCTCGTTCTGGCCACCACCCTTCTGAAGGATGGTGTCCGACTCCAGACCATTGAACACCTGCTCTCAGCCCTTTCCGGCATGGAAGTCGAGCACCTCCGCATCGAAGTGGATGCCGAGGAATTGCCCATTCTCGATGGCAGTGCCGCGCCCTGGGTGGATGCCATTCTGCAGGCGGGCATTCGGGCCCTTGCTGGCCGTCGGCGCTTCATGAAGATCACGCAGCCGGTGGAGATCCGGGACGGTGGTCGCTGGATTCGCGCCCTCCCCTTCGATGGCCTGCGCCTGCGCTACGTCATCGATTTCCCTATTCCAGCCCTGGGCCGTCAGAGTCGCGAGCTGAGCCTCACCCCGGATAAATACCGTCGCGAGTTGGGTTCCGCCCGCACGTTCTGCCTGGCTCAGGAGGTCGACCAGTTGCGTGCCCGTGGCCTTGCCCTGGGCGGCAGTCTTGAGAACGCCGTGGTCTTTGGCGCCGACGGTCCCCTGAACGACTCCCTTCGCTATGAAGACGAGGCCGTGCGCCACAAGATGCTCGATCTGGTGGGCGATCTGGCCCTGCTGGGCGCGCCCCTGTTGGGACTTGTTGAAGCCCATGCCGCAGGCCACGCCATGCACGTCGCCCTGGCCAAGGCCATCCTCGCCAATCCCAATTGCTGGGAGTGGACTGAGGAAGCCGAACCGGCCAACGTGCGCTTCTTCTTCCAGCCCCTGGTGTCGCAGCCTGCTTGAGCCGGGTCCTCGCATGCCAACTTGAGGACCCTCGCCTGGAGCCCAAGCCGGCGTTCAGATCAACACGTTGATGATGGCATTGCCAATGCCAATGAGGGCGGCACCTGAGATCAGGCCAGCGCAAATGGGTTCGCAGCCTTCAACCCAGAAATTGTGGCCACCTGTGCCTTTTTCGGGATGTTTGCGACCCATCCACCAGAACACTGCCGCGCCAAGCCACATGGCCAGGCAGGACTCGGGGGGCAGCACTACGCCCAGGCCGATTGAGACTGCCGACAGCGGAAAGCGGCCTTTCGTGACGATGCGGGCCGCTTCCATCGCGACGGCGCACACAGCGGCGACGATCATGGCGATGACGGCGGAAACGGGCAGGCTGCGGACGCCTTTGGCGATCAGTTCGGCGACCCCTTTCCATTGCACGGCAGCGGGGAAGGCGAACTGCTCTGACACGATGGTGGCGCTGGAGCGCACGCCATGGGCATCCGCGGGCAGGAACAACAGATAGAACAGGGGGATGCAGGCCAAGGCACCCGAGAGGATACCGATGACGTGCCCAATGGCCTGCTGGCGTGGCTTAGCACCGAGCATGTAGCCCGGCTTGATATCGGAGAGCAAGTTGGAGGCATTCATGGCGATTTCCGCAGTCATGCCAGCGGGAATGATGTTGCTGGCCGGATTGGAGCGGTCGATCGCACCAATG
>CAIXHJ010000145.1 GCA_903919165.1 uncultured Holophagaceae bacterium | reverse complement strand
GCCATCGAAGGCCGTGCTGAGAGCCAGGGCCCCCACCATGTCGGCCATGGTGGCCAGGACCCCGCCATTCACGATCCCGCGCGAGCCATTGATGACGGCCTTCGTGGGGACCAGGCGCATGATGGCCGTTCCTGGCGCGGCCGACTCGACGGTGAGACCCCAGTCCTTGATGAGTTCCCAGGGATGGAACCGCGCGCGCAAGCGCTCCAGAAGATCCGGAGCAAGGGTCTCAGGGATCCGCGGCTTGGCCATGCTTGAGTGTATCCGCCAGAAGCGGATACGCAGCCAGATCCGGCGATCAGAGCTTCAGCACATCCTTGAGGGCGCCCGCCATCTCCTGGAACAGCCTGGTCTGAGGACTGTCCGGGTGGAGAGCCACGAGGGGCAGGCCGCTGTCGCCACTCTCGCGGATGGCAAGGTCGATGGGCACCTCGCCGAGGAAGGGAAGGCCCATGCGTTTCGCCGCGGCCTTCACGCCGCCGTGCCCGAAGATCTGGGTCTCCATGCCACAGCCGGGGCAGATGAAACTGCTCATGTTCTCGATGATGCCGACGATGGGCACTTTCACGGTCCCGAACATGCCGATGGCCTTTTTGGCGTCGAGGAAGGCCACATCCTGGGGCGTGCTGACGATGATCGCGCCATCCACCTGGGCGTTCTGGATCAGGGTGAGCTGGACGTCACCGGTTCCCGGCGGCAGGTCGATGAGAAGCACGTCCAGGTCGCCCCAGGCCACATCCCCCAGGAACTGCTGAAGGGCCTTGTTGAGCATGGCACCGCGCCAGATGACGGGACGGTCCTCCTCGATGAGCACCCCCATGGACATGACCTTCACGCCAAAGGCATCCAGCGGCAGGATCTTGCCCTCGGGCGTACCAAGAGGCGAATCCTTCAGGCCCAGCATCATGGGGATGGAGGGACCATAGATGTCGGAATCCAGCAGGCCCACCTTGAGGCCCTGCTGGGCCATGGCGATGGCGAGGTTCACGGTGACGGTGCTCTTTCCCACGCCGCCCTTGCCGGACCCCACCACCACACAGCGCTTGATGCCGGGGATGAGATTCTTGAACACCACCTGGGCCATCTTCTCCCAGCCGATTTCGATGTCGACTGAAGTCACTCCCGGCTGCTGGAGGATCAGTTCCTCGAGTACCTGCTTGATGATCTGCACACGATCCTGGTAGGCCTCCAGGAGCTGGAGCAGCACCGTCACCTTGCCCTCCGTCACATCAATGCCTTTCACCGCCTTGAGAGTGGCGAGGCTGGCGTTGGTCCCGGGAACCATGTAGGCGTTCAAGGCTTCAAAAAGGGCCGCGCGGCTGATTTTCGTCATGCATGTCTCCAGCCCCCCAGTTTGGCATGGAGAGTGGAGGTCGGAACACGCGATGCTGCCGGGGAGCTCCCGGATTTGTGCTACTTCTGGCGCTTCGCCAGGAGCTTCTCCATCTCCGCGAGAGATCGGTCCATGAGGCGGGCGGCCGCGTTGACGGCATCGGGTTTCATCAGGTCGACGCCCGCAGCCCGGAGCAGCTCCACCGGGGACTGGCTGGATCCGCCCGCGAGGAACGCCAGGTAGCCCTCCCTCGCCTTCGGGTCCCCTGTCTGGACCTTCTCAGCCAGTGCGACGCCGCAGGAGAGGCCGATGGCGTAGGAGTACATGTAGAACTTGTAGTAGAAGTGCGGGACCAGAGCCCACTCGATGTCGTCGTGATCGTCCATGACGAAGTCGGGACCGTAGTAGGTGTGGATGAGGCCCCTGTAGGTCCGGTTCAGGAACTCCGCGGTCACCGGTTCGCCCTTCTCGATGGCCGTGGCCACGGCAAGCTCGTACTCCGCGAAGAGGGCCTGGCGCCAGATGGTGGTCGTGAGCCCCCGCACCAGCTCAGTGAGGAGGTGCAGCCGCTCTTCGTCGCTCCTGGCCCTGGCGAGCATGTAATCCGAGAGCAGCTTCTCGTTGAAGGTGGAGGGGATCTCGGAAAGCGTGAGGGAGAAGTCCGATGTCGGGTACGGCTGCTTTGTCATCGACAGGTGCTGCTGCAGGGCGTGGCCCATCTCGTGGGCCAGGGTCGAGACGTCCGAGTACTTCTCCTGGTAGTTCATCTTCACGAAGGGATGGACGCCGAAGGCGAAGGACGAAAACGCCCCGCTCTCCTTGTCCTTGTGGGGATAGATGTCCACCCAGCCGTTCTTCGGGTCGAGGCCCGTCGCCAGCACCCTTCCGTAGTCCGCCCCCAGGGGAGCCATGGCCCCGACGATGGTCTTCTCCGCCTCTTCGTAGGCCACCGTCCGGTCGAAGCCTGGAACGAGGGGCACGCCGAGGTCGTAGATGTGGACATCGGGGAGCCCCAAGGCCTTCTTCCGCAGGCTGACGGAGCGATGGAGGGGCCCCAGATTGGCCCGGACGCCGTCGATCAGTGCCCGGTAGACCGCCGCCGGAAGGTTGTCCTTGTCCATGTAGGCATCCAGCGCGGAACTGTAGCCTCGGGCCCGGGCGAGGAACACGTGCTGTCCGATCTCCCCGGCCAGCGTACCGGCATAGATATCCTGGTGGGTCTTGAGGGTCTTGAAGAGCGCAGCCACCGCTTCGCGCCGGAGATTCCGGTCCGGGGAGGTACGGAAGGTCGAGATGTTCGAATAGTTGAGTTTGACCCTCTTGCCATTCCCATCGGTGACCTCGGGAAGGGGGATGTCGGCACGGGCGGCGCGGTAGATCTTCTCGTAGGGCGAAGGGATCTCGTTCAGGTCGATCTCCGCCCAGAGGTGGTCTCCGGCCTGGGCGAGGATCTTCTCCGATTCTGCCGAGAGAACCCGGCTCCTCCGCCGGCGCAGCTCGTCTAGGTAGGGACGGTAGGCGGCCAATCCCGGTTCCCTGGCATAGGCCGCGTCCATTCTCGTGTCAGGAATCGTGAGGACCTCGTTCCTGATGAACCCGGCAGCTTCCATGAAATCTCCGAGTTCCTTCTGTCCCCGGTCGGAGAGGGCTTGCACCGCCGGGGATTTCTCGTCCGTCACCAACCGGAGGTTGGACCAGAGGGACAGCTTCTTCACCAGGAGTCTGGTTTCAAAGTAGAGGTCGAGGCAGGCCCTGAGCTGGACCAGATCGGTGAGCCTCCCCTGGAAGCCCAGGAGAGCCCTGCGGCTGGAGGCGGCCTTCGCCAGCCCCGCCTCGAAGGCTGCGGCGTCGGCGAAGAGCGGCGTGAGATCCCACTTGGCGAAATCCGGGACGGCCGACCGCTCCATGTTGGAGTCGGGCTTGAATAGTCGGGTGTCTTCGGCCAGGAGGGGCGCAGCGGCCCCCAAGAGAAGGGCGAGGAGGGGGGACAGCGTCCGGCGGACAAGCAGGGGTTGCAGGATCGCTGTTCTCATGGGCGCTGCTCCTTCGGGGGCGACGGGGAGGGACAGGGGACTCGATCCATCAGCTCGCGGCGGCTGGTGTCAGCGTCGAGAATACTCCTGAAGCGCGTCGGTCAGATGAACAGCGGGCCTTGGGCACCCCGGAGCAGGTTTCTCCGGTTCCCCAAGGTGCCTGCCCACACGAAAGATTCAGATGTCCGGGTCCAGGGGCCCGAGTTTCTGGGTCAGAGCGCCCACACCGCTGGCCAGCAGGGTGTGCTCGTAGATGCGAAGCTGGCTCCGGAGGGGGGGGTCCTGCGGGTCAAGACCGCAGCGGACCACTTCGCCCTCGGATCCAAGGACGCGGCCCTTCAACGTATCGTGCAGCTGCAGTTCCACCATCTCCATGACCTGGGCCGCCAGGATCGGGTCCACAAGAGGGAAGGCCAGTTCCACCCGGCGGTCGAGGTTGCGGGGCATGAGATCGGCGCTGGACAGAAGGGTCTCTGGCACGCCGTCATTGGCGAAATGGTAGATCCGCGCATGCTCCAGGAAGCGGTCGATGATGGAAAGGGCACGGATGTTCTCGGACAGTCCGGGCACACCAGGCCGAAGGCAACAGGTCCCCCGCACGATGAGATCCACCTTCACGCCCTCTCGGCTGGCCTCATAGAGCATCTGGATGAGCTGCGGATCCACCAGGGCATTCATCTTGAGCACCATGCGGGCGGTCCGTCCATCACGTGCATGCGCGATCTCCCGCTGGATGCGCGCCTTAAGGGCCTTCTTCAGGTGCTGGGGCGCCAGCAGTATGCGGTGGAATTTCGGGGGCCGCGTGTAGCCCGTG
>CAIXHJ010000144.1 GCA_903919165.1 uncultured Holophagaceae bacterium | reverse complement strand
CCCTGGTCGTCGCCTGGCTCATCCTGCACTTCGGCCTGAGGGGAGTCGCCACAAGTCAGCTCTCGGTGCCCTTCTTCAAGAACTTCCGGCCCAATGTCGGCGTCTTCCTGATTCCATGGATCTGGCTGGTGATGGTGGGCACGAGCAATGCGGTGAACCTGACCGATGGATTGGATGGCCTAGCCATCGGGGGCACGCTCATCGTCTCCCTCACTTACGCGATCCTGGCCTACGTGGTGGGCCACGCGAAAATCGCCGCCTACCTGGTGGTGCCTCACGTGCCTGGTGGCGCGGAGCTCTCGGTATTCATGGGAGCCATGGCGGGGGCCTGCCTTGGCTTTCTCTGGTACAACGCCCATCCCGCAGAGGTTTTCATGGGCGACACGGGTTCGCTCGGGCTTGGTGGGGCCCTCGGCACGGTGGCGGTGGTCATCAAGCAGGAGGTGCTGCTGGTCATCGCCGGTGGCCTGTTCGTGCTGGAGGCCGTGAGCGTGATCCTACAGGTCGGCAGCTTCAAGCTGCGCGGCGGCAAGCGCATCTTCCGCATGGCACCTTTCCACCACCACCTTGAACTGGGCGGGCTGCAGGAGACCAAGGTGGTCATCCGCATGTGGATCACGGCCATCGTCTGTTCGATCCTGGCGCTCAGCTCCTTGAAGCTGCGATAGGCCTCGGCCGCGTCGGCCAGGGCTGACCCAGGATATAGCCCTGGCCCCAGGGCACCCCCGCATCCAGGACTGCCTGCAACTCGTCGAGTGTCTCGATGCCTTCTGCGATGAAGCCGACGTGCATGCGCTGGGCGAATTGGGCAAGCGCACTGAGCAGCGCCGCCTGATAGGGGCGGCGGTGGACCTGCTCGACGAGGCTGCGGTCGGCCTTGATGAAGTCGGGCGCGAGCCGCGCCATGTGAGTGAGGCTGGCTACGCCTGCGCCCAGATCATCCACCGCCACGCGCAGGCCGAGGTCGCGCAGGCGGTTGGTATAACCCTGGAGGGACTCCAGGCCGTGGACACCCTGGGATTCCGTGAACTCCATCACCACGAGTTCGCGAGAAAAGGGCAGGGCTTCCAGCCAGTAGGGCAGTCTGTCCCAGAATCCTGGTGCTTCGAAACTAACCGGCTCCAGGTTCACGAAGTGGAGGTGGCTGTCGTCGCCCGTTCGCGCGAGGGACTGGAACGTGGATTCGAGGAATTTCAGATCCAGGATCAACCGGTCTTCAAGGCGGAGCGCAGGGTCCTGCAGAATGGGACCCACCGGCTTGGCATTTCCATCGGTGTCCAAGTGCCAGGCCAGGTATTCCAGCGCCATGAGGCGGTTGTCGATCAGTCGGTACATGGGCTGTACGTGCGGCACAATGGTGCCTTCACCGCTCAGCATGCTTGCCAGGCTGCCCATGGGCATGTTCACCCCACATTCAATCAAGGGACCCTTGTTCATTGTAGCGCGGCCATGTGCAGGTGTCCCTGCCGCGTCCAGGCGTACTGCCGGACTTCCGAATGTTTGGACAGGCACATGGACAGGCTTCTAGTCTGGAAAGGGGGGGTGGCATGCATACCGTGGTGATGGGGGCAGGACGATCAGGGCTCGCGGCGGCGCGATTCCTCGCGTCACAGGGGCACCCCGTCGTGCTGACAGATCGCCGGCCTGGACCTGACCCAGCACTGGAGATCGATCTGGCGAAGAGGGCCATTCCAGGTGTATGGGGGGATCATCCTTTCGTACTATTGGACGGTTGCGGTGAACTCGTTCTCAGCCCCGGGATTCCCCGTACCACCCCCTTCGTGGCCGAAGCGATCTCGCGGGGCATTCGGATCGTGGGCGAGGTCGAACTGGCCCACCGTGTGATCCGTGAACGGCAGGACGGCAGCCGGGTCCTGGCGGTGACCGGCACCAACGGGAAGAGCACCACCTCAGATCTGGTGGCGCACCTTCTGAAGTCCTCAGGCATCCCAGCCATCGCCTGTGG
>CAIXHJ010000143.1 GCA_903919165.1 uncultured Holophagaceae bacterium | reverse complement strand
GGCGCGCGTCCGGCACGACGTGATGGCGCACGTCCACACCTTCGGCGACGCCGCCCCCGCGGCGCGGCCGTACATCCACCTCGGCGCCACATCGGCGTACGTGACCGACAACGCCGACCTGATCCTCGCCCGCGAGGGGCTGCGCCTCCTGCTGGCGCGGCTCGGCGGCGTGCTCAAGGCGCTGCTGCCGGTGGCCGAGCGGTGGCGCGCCCTGCCGACGCTCTCCGATCTGGACCTGGACCAACGGCAACCGGATCTCATGTCGGCCCTCCGCAAGATGATCGCGAGCGTGCGCCGTTTTGCTGAGGGGCAGCGGAGCTGTCTGCAGGACCTGGAACTGTCCCTGCCCGATGGAGGCACTGTGGGCGAACGCTGGTGTCCACTCAAGACTGCGGGAGTCTACATCCCCGGTGGCCGCGCCTTCTATCCCTCCACTTTGGCCATGACCGTCGTTCCTGCTCAGGTGGCTGGTGTGGCGCGCATCGTGGGGGTCACACCACCCAAGGCCCAGCCTACCCTGCCGGGCGCCTGGGGCGTTGACCCGCTGGTGTTGGCCTGCGCCGCGGAGTTGGGTCTCACCGAGCTCTATCCCTTCGGAGGCGCCCAGGCCCTGGGATGGCTGGCCTACGGTGAGCCCGCCGTGGATCTCATCGCCGGCCCTGGCAACCGATTCGTGGCGGAGGCCAAGCGGCAATTGATCGGCACCTGTGGCATCGATGCCCTGGCGGGTCCCACAGAACTGCTGGTGATCGCGGACGGCAGTGCCGATCCCGCCTGGGTCGCCGAGGACCTGTTGGCCCAGGCCGAGCACGATCCCGATGCCGCGGCGGTTCTCGTGAGCTCTGATCGCGCTCTGCTGGAGGCCGTGGCCAGGGAATTGCAAACTCGCACAGCTGCATCGCCTCGACGATCCATTCTCGAACAGAGCCTGGCCACTCACGGGCGTTTGGTCCGAGCCGACCGCGACCTGGCTATCGCCCTCGCTCAGGCCTGGGCCCCGGAACACCTTGAGCTTTGCGTAAACGATCCCGAAAGCTGGTTGCCCGCACTCACTCATGCTGGCGCCGTGTTCATCGGCAGTGCCAGCGCCGAGGCCTTCGGCGACTATGGCGCGGGGCCGAACCATGTGCTGCCCACGAATCGCAGCGCCCGCTACACCAGCCCCCTGGGCGTGGCCACGTTCCTCAAGCGCCAGAGCCTGCTCCGGCTGTCTTCCGGCGATGCGGCAACCATGGCCCCCTGGGTGGAGCGGCTTGCGGAGGCGGAAGGACTCCCACACCACGCTCGCAGCGCCGCCCTTCGTGCCCACCATTGCCCCTAGGCGGCGCCAGGTTCCCCGGCGCTCTGCACCGCTTCTCCCCCTGGAAGCCGGGTTTCCTCCTACCCTCATCTCGAGTCCACCCATGTCGCTCCTCCGCCCAGACCTGTCCGACCTGCCCGCCTACCAGCGGCCCGCCGAACCCCCGGCAGGGTTGCGCCTGCACATGAACGAGGCCGCCGCCGACTGGCCCGAGGCTGCTCGGAACGTTCTGCTGGCAAGGCTCCGTGGCATGCCCTTCCATCTGTACCCGGAGCGCCAGGGTGAACTCAGCGAGCGTCTTCGGAAGCGGCTGGGCGCGCCCGAAGGCGGTCTGCTGCTGGGACCCTCGTCCGGCGCCCTACTTGATCTGGTGGCCATGGCCGGCCTCAGTGCCCATGACACGGTCGCCATCCCCGACCCAGGGTTCAGCCTCTATCCGTTGTTGGTGCGAAGGCACGGTGGGCGCGTCCGCCTGGTGACCCAGGGAACGGGTTTCCCTCTGGAGCCCTGGTTCGCCGCGCTGGATTGCCGCCAGATCTGGCTTACGCTTCCCAACAATCCCACCGGTGCCTGGATCCCGCCGGAGGCGCTGGAGCCCCTGTTGGCCGCCGCTGCCGCCCGTCCGGAACCACCTCTGGTGGTCCTCGATGAAGCCTACGCTGAATTCGGCTCGGCCACCCACCGCCTCGCCGTGGACCGCTACCCGAATGTGGTGCTGGTGCGCACCTTCAGTAAGGCGCTGGCATCCGCTTCATGGCGCATCGGCTATCTACTGGGGGACCCGGCCCTGATCTCGAAGCTCGCCACGCTCCAGCTGCCCTACTCCCTGTCGGCGGCGAGCCTGGAAGCGCTGGATGTGGCCCTGGATCATGCGGCTGAGTTCGAGGCTGCCGTGCGCGCCGTGCCCGAGCGCCGCGATCGCCTGTCCACCGCGCTGACAGCCCATCAGGCTGCTCCCAGCGCCGCTAACTTCCTCTATATTTCGCCGGATCCCGCGAAGGCCCTGGAGGCTGCGGGCATGAAGGCCCGCCGCCTTCCCGGCGCCAATGCGGCCCGCGTCACCCTTCCCTCCGAAGAGGAGACTTCCCGCGTAGCCGCGGCCCTTGGAACAACCCTTCCAACTCCCCGGCCCCGGCAGCGGCGCCGGTTGCTGGTCCTGGATATCGATGGCGTGCTCATCGACGCGGACCGCAGCTTCATGGAGGCCGTGGCCCGTGCCCTGGCTGAGCTGCGACCCGCCCTGCCCTGGTCCGACGACGTCTTCCGGGCCTTGAAGCGCCTGGGCGGATTCAACAACGATTTCAGGCTCACCGCCGGTGCCCTCGCCCTGGCGGAAGCCTATGGCGACGTGGATCTCCAAGCAGCGATCGAGGGCACGAATGGCCATGGATTCCCGGACCTTGAAAACCGCATCCAGGCGCTCGAACCTGCGGCGCAGATTGTGGTGCAGAGACACTACGCTGACACCATCCAACTGGAACAGCCGCTGGTGACGCTGGGGGAACTCCGTTCGACGGGGCGAGATCTTGCGGTGCTGACGGGACGGCCGCCGGAGGAGCTCGACCTGGCCTGGCGCGTGCTGGGTTTCGAGCTTCCCGCGGTCTGTGACGCCGCGCCCCACCTCCGCAAGCCCGAGCCCGCCGGCCTCCTGCAGCTGGCGGATGCCTTCCGGGCCGAGGAGATCCTGTTCGCGGGAGACACGATCGATGACGCCCGGTGCCTCCGCGCCGCCGCGGGGCTGCGCCCCGAGCTCGAATGGAAGTTCGCGGCCCTGGGCCCGGACCGCCTTCGCTTTGCTTCGCCAGGGGATGTCCAATCCCAGAGCCTTCGCGACCTTCTGCCCATGCTGAACCAGGAGCTGCCATGAGGACTGCCACCCTCCACCGCGCCACCGCTGAAACAGAGGTGAAACTCACCCTTCATCTCGATGGGGGCGAGGCCCGCATCCACACCGGCCTCGGCTACTTCGACCACATGCTGATGCAGCTGGCGAAGCACGGCGGCTTCGGTCTCGCCATCGAGGCCAGGGGAGACCTGCCCGTGGACAGCCACCACCTCGTCGAGGATGTGGGCCTCTGCCTGGGCGACGCGCTCAAAGAGGCCCTGGGCGACCGTTCCGGCCTCGCCCGCTTCTCCCATGCCTATGTGCCCCTGGATGAAGCACTGGCAAGGGTGGTCGTGGATCTCTCCGGCCGCCCCTGGTGCGAATTCCATGCGGACCTGCCGCCCATCATCCTCGGCGACGGTTTCCAGGTGGAGATGGTCCGGGAATTCTTCGTCGCCCTGGCCATGCGCGGAGACCTCGCCATCCACGCCGACCTGCTGCGCGGCGTCAACAACCACCATAAGGTCGAGGCCCTGTTCAAGGCCCTTGCACGAGCGCTGCGCCAAGCCACGCGCGTCGAGGGCAGCGGCATCCCCTCCACAAAAGGAACCCTCTCCGCATGAGTTCCGAACCCATCACCCTCATCGATTACGACGCCGGCAACCTGGCTTCGCTGGAAGGCGCCCTGGACCGCCTGGGGTTGGTCTACCGGCGTGCTGCCACGCCCGATCAGGCTGCGCTGAGCGGACCGATCGTGCTGCCGGGCGTGGGGCATTTCGAGGCTGCGCGGAACTCACTGCGGGAACATGGCTGGTGGCGGGCTCTGCCGAGTTTCGTGGCGGAAGGTCGGTCCATCCTGGGCATCTGCCTCGGCCTCCAGTTGCTCACAGAGGGCAGCGAAGAGGCCCCCAGGGCGTCCGGCCTGGGACTCATCCCGGGCCTCGTCCGGCGCCTCGGACCTGGTGTCAAAGTTCCCCACATGGGATGGAGCCGGGTCCGCCAGCAGCATCCCCACCCGGCCCTCCCGGACCCCCTCGGTGGATGGCTTTACTTCGTCCACAGCTATGCCCTCGAACCCAACGCAGAGACCATCTATGTGGCCGATCACGGCCGTCCCTTCGCCGCCATCGAAGCCCGTGGCACCGTCCTGGGCTTCCAGCCCCATCCCGAGAAATCCGGACGCATGGGTTTGCTCCTGCTCAAGTCCGCCTTGTCCTGGATGGGTGCATCGACCCCCGAACCGGAGGCGCCATGCAACTGATTCCCAGTCTGGACCTGATGGAGGGCCGCTTGGTGCGGCTGCGGCACGGCGACCCTCAGCAGGCCACCTTCTACGACCTGGACCCGGAGGACTGGATCGGGAGCCTGGCGGAGGCGGGAGCCCGGCGCATCCACCTTGTGGATCTGGACGGTGCCTTCGGTCGCCCCCGGCAAGGACGGTTCACGACCTTCCCTTCGAAGTTCCCGGAGATCCGCTTCCAGGTGGGGGGTGGGCTGCGTGATCGTGGCGCCATCGAGGAAGTCCTGGACCTGGGCTTCGACGCGGTGGTGGGCACGCTGGCCGTGGAAGAGCCCTCGGCGCTCAAGGGGCTGTCCGGTCATCACGTCATCGCCGCCCTCGACCTCAAGGGGGATCGCATCGTCACCCATGGCTGGCAGGCCCCCAGCGCATGTGCCTCCACGGAGGTCTTCGAGGCCCTTAAGACCCTCGGCTTCGACCGCGCCCTGGTCACCGATGTGAGCCGGGACGGGACCCTGGCGGGACCGGGTATCGAGGCCGCGACCTGGGTGGCCAAGCAGGGATTCCTGGTGCAGGCCTCCGGCGGGGGTCAAGGACCTCGCTGATCTGTGGCCGCTGTCGGAGATCCCGGGGATCGTGGGAGCCATCAGCGGCAAGGCGCTCATGGAAGGCTTCATCCTTCTGGACGATCCCCTCACACGCACCGCGCTGTCGGGAGTCGCCTGATGCCCGCCAAGCGCATCATCCCCTGCCTGGACGTGAAACAGGGCCGAGTCGTGAAGGGCGTCCAGTTCAAGGAACTGCGTGATCTCGGGCATCCCGCAGAGCTGGCCCGTCGCTACGACGCTGAGGGCGCGGACGAACTCGTCTTCCTGGATATCACGGCATCGCTGGAAAACCGTGGCACACGGGAAGCCTGGGTGCGGGAGGTGGCCCACGAGCTGAGCATCCCCTTTACCGTGGGGGGAGGCGTTTCCAGCGTGGCCGATGCCCGAAGCCTCCTCCGCTCGGGGGCCGACAAGGTGGGCGTGAACACCGCTGCGGCTTTGCGACCAGCCCTGGTCACCGAACTCGCGGATGCCTTCGGGCGCCAGTGCGTGGTAGCGGCCGTGGACGTGAAGCGCGATGCCAAATTGGGCTGGCGCGTGTTTCTGAAGGGGGGTACCGAGCCCACAAACCGGGCGGCCCTGGATTGGCTCTGGGAGCTGGACGAGCTGGGTGCCGGCGAGATCCTGCTCACGTCCATGGACCGTGATGGCACGGGGGACGGATTCGATGTGCAGTTGCTCGATCTGGCTTCGCAGCTTCCCATTCCCCTCATCGCCTCCGGCGGCGCGGGACTCGAGATCCACTTCCTGGAGGCCCTGGAGCATGGCGCCGACGCGGTGCTGGCCGCCACGCTCTTCCACGAGGGCATCCTTCCCATTCCCCGTCTCAAAGCCTACCTGGCCCAGAACAACATTTCCGTGCGGATCTGATATGGACATCGACAGCCTCCGATTCGGCCCAGACGGCCTCATTCCCGGCATCGTGCAGGATCGCGCCGGCGCGGTGCGCATGGTGGCATGGCTGAACCGCGACGCACTTCAACTCACCCTGGACACTGGGTTCGTTACCTTCTGGAGCCGCTCCCGCCAGTCCCTCTGGACCAAGGGCGAAACCAGCGGGAACCGGCTGAAGCTCGTGCAGATCCGCCCCGACTGTGATTCGGATGCCCTGCTCATCCTCACGGATCCCGAAGGCCCCAGCTGCCACCGGGGCACCGAAAGCTGCTTCGACGGCGAGCCCTGGCCCTCCGACCTGCCTTGGCTGGGGCGGCTGGAGGCCTTGTTGAAGTCGCGGAAGGCCAGCGCGGACCCCGCAGGAAGCTACACCCGGAAGCTCTTCGCCCAGGGCGTGGACCGCATTGCCAAGAAGGTCGTCGAGGAAGCGGGAGAGGTGGTCATCGCCGCGAAAAACGACGACCGGGAAGCCTTCCTGGGCGAAGCCGCCGACCTGCTCTTTCACCTGGAGTTGCTCCTGCTCGAACGCGATGCGAGCCTGCTCGACGTGGTGGATGTGCTTCACCGCCGTCATGCGGACCGATCCGGAGGGACCGCCTGATGCCCGTTCGCACGCCTCACTTCCCCGATCTGCTCTTCGGCTCCGCCGCCCGGCTCCGCCGCTGGGAGGGGACCCTCATGGATCTCTTCGCGGCCCACGGCTACCGTGAACTCCACCCATCCCTCGTGCTCCGTGAAGCCGTGCCGGATGGCGCCCTGCGCTTCTTCGATGGCGACGATCTGGTGGCCCTGCGCTGGGATTTCACCATGGCCCTGGCGGGACTGTTGACCCGCACCTTCTCCGAGCCACCGGATCGCGTCGCCTATGCGGGCGCCGTGTTCCGTCGTCCGGTGCAACCCTGGGAAGCGGTGGAACGCTTCGAGGTCGGCTGCGAACGCATCCAGCCCCATGGCGAGTCCTCCGCCGAGGCCGACATGGAACTGGCCCGGCTGCTCATGGCCATTCCCGGTGTCCTGGGACTGAAGAGCGCCATTCTGCATCTGGGAAATGCCGCCCTCGTCCGCCGCCCGCTCGAAGCGGAAGGCTTGTCAGGCGATCTTGCGGATGCCGTAGTGGCGGCCCTCTCCAGGCGTGCGCCCCACCGTGTCGCGCAGGCGATGGAGGGTCACCCCGCAGCGGCCCGTATGGCCACCCATGCCGAGGCCCTGCTGTCCGAACTTGACGGTCCCGGTACCCTCGAGGCTCTCGGGGCCAGTCCCTACGCGGATCTGCTGAAGGAGGAGCGCAGCCACATGGATCGCGCATTGAAAGGCCTCCTTCCCATCCTGCCGCCTAACCTGGAGTTGCGGGTGGACCTCGCCGACGTGGCGGGCCTCGGCTTCTACACCGGCCCCACACTGCGCCTCTGGGCCCCCGGAGCCCAGCAGGAACTGGCCGCAGGGGGACGCTACGACCGCCTCTTCCCAGATCTCGGCCGCCCCTGGCAGGCCGCGGGATTCTGCGTACGCCTGTCCCGCCTCCTCGACCTGGCCGATACCCGGCCCGACCTCTTCGAGCAGCCACGATGAATGCCGCATCGACACTCCTGATCGCATTCCCCAAGGGCCGCCTCGGCGACGAACTGGTTCCCTTGCTGGCCGGTACACCGCTGGCGCTCGATGCCACCGCGCTCAAGTCCCGCGTGCTGCGCATCCCCACAGCCACCCCCGGCGTGGCGGCCCTGCTGCTCAAGGGCGCCGACCTGCCCCGCTACGTGGCGGCGGGTGTGGCCTCCCTGGGCATTGTCGGATCGGACACGCTGGATGAGATGGACATGGACCTGCTCGAGCTGGCGGATCTGGGCTTCGGCGCCTGCCGCCTGTCCCTATGCGCCCTGGCCAGCGTCACGTTGGAGGCGCTGCGCGCAAAACCGCACCTGCGACTGGCCACCAAGTTCCCGAAGGCCACCGAGGCCTGGCTCACCCGGGAAGGCCTAACCGCCGAACTGGTGCCCCTCAGCAGCAGCGCGGAACTGGCGCCCCTGTTGGGTCTGGCGGACGCCATCGTGGACCTGGTACAGACCGGCGGCACGCTGAAGGCCCACGGCCTGGTGGAGACCGCCGTGCTGGGACGCTCCTCGGCCCGCCTCGTCGCCGCCCGCGGCGCCTACCTCAGCGAACCTGGGCGCCTCAGGCCGCTGGCTGAAATGCTGGTCGAGGCATTTCGGATAAAAGTCTAAGTGGATTCAAACACCGCCCATGCATAGGTATTTCACTTCAATGAATTCCTCGATGCCGTACTTCGAGCCTTCACGACCGATTCCTGATTCTTTCATTCCCCCAAACGGCGCTACCTCGGTCGATACCAGACCGGTGTTGATTCCGACCATGCCGTATTCCAACGCCTCGGCCACCCGCCACACCCGGCTGATATCCCGGGTGTAGAAGTAAGAGGCCAGGCCGAACTCGGTGTCGTTGGCCATCCGGACTGCCTCTGCGTCGGTGGTGAACCTGAAGATCGGCGCCAGTGGGCCGAAGGTCTCTTCCTTGGCGACCAGCATCTGGTTAGTGACATCGCAGATGATGGTGGGCTGGAAGAAGCTGCCCCCCAACTGATGGCGTTTCCCACCCAGGATCACACGGGCCCCCTTGGCGACGGCATCGGCGATGTGTTCCTCGACCTTTTCCACGGCGGCCATGTCGATGAGTGGCCCCTGCTGGAACTCGCCTGTCAGTCCGTCCCCGACCTTCAGCTTTCCCACTGCGGCCGATAGCTTCCCGACAAAGGCGTCATACACCCCGTCCTGAACGATGAGTCGGTTGGTGCAGACACAGGTCTGACCGGTATTGCGGTACTTGGAGGCGATGGCACCCTCCACAGCGGCGTCGAGGTCGGCATCATCAAAGACGATGAAGGGGGCATTGCCTCCCAGTTCCAGCGACACCTTCTTGACCGTCGTCGCGCATTGGGCCATCAGCCGCTTGCCGATTTCGGTCGAACCGGTGAAGGTCAGTTTGCGCACGATCGGATTGCCGGTCATTTCGTTGCCTATGGTGGCCGCCGAACCGGTGATGACATTGAACACGCCGGCCGGGATCCCGGCCCGCTCGCCCAGTTCCGCCAGGGCCAGCGCCGAGAAGGGTGTGGCTGTGGCAGGCTTGACGACCATGGTGCAGCCGGCTGCCAAGGCTGGACCGGCTTTGCGGGTGATCATGGCCGCCGGGAAATTCCAAGGGGTTATGGCCGCGCAGACGCCGATCGGTTCCTTGATGACCACGATGCGTTTATCAGCCGTGTGACCGGGGATGGTGTCGCCGTAGATCCGCTTGCCCTCTTCGGCGAACCATTCGATGAACGAGGCGGCATAGGAAATTTCGCCCCTGGACTCAGCCAGCGGCTTACCCTGTTCGGCGGTCATGATGATGGCCAGGTCCTCCTGATTGGCCATCATCAGGTCGAACCAACGACGCAGGATCGTGGCGCGCTCCTTGGCGGTTTTGGCTCGCCAGGCCGGCAGGGCGCAGTTGGCCGCCTCAATGGTACGGCGGGTCTCATCCTTGCCCATCCGTGGGATGGAACCCAGCTTCTCGCCGGTCGCCGGGTTGGTCACATCAATCACTTCAGCACCATCTGCGGCCAGCCACTGACCATTCAGATAACACTGCTGCCGCAATAGAGTTGGATCCTTTAGCATCAGCATGATGACAGATACCTCCATCCCTTTTCTTGTGCTTCAGACTGGGACCTCGCCATAAATGTTGTCCCGCTGCCAGGGTTCAAAGCCGGCGGCGCGGATCATGCGCTTCATCTCGTCCTGGTTCACGCTGTAGCAGGTGCCCGCGGCGCTGACGACATTCTCTTCGAGCATGAGGCTGCCCATGTCATCGCAGCCGTAATGCAGGGCCAGCTGGCCGGTCTTGCGGCCCATGGTGACCCAGGAGCTCTGGATATGCGCGAAGTTGTCGAGGAAGATGCGCGCCACGGCAATGGTTCGGAGGTAATCCACATCCGTGGGCTTGGGCACTTTGCCTTCCCAGGGCGTGTGGCCGCTCTGGAAGGGCCAGGCCGCGAAGGCGGTGTAGCCGCCGCCATTGTTCCGGGAAAGCGCCCGATCCTGCTGATCGCGCAGGGCCTCCAGGTGCTCGATGCGCTCGATCAGGGTCTCCGTGATGCCGAACATCATGGTGCCCGTGGTCTTCACGCCCTCCTCATGGGCGGCCTCCATGACCTCGATCCACTTCTCGCGGCCACCCTTGAGTGGCGCGATCTTCTTGCGGATCCGGTCCACCAGGATCTCTGCGCCACCGCCGGGGATGGAGCCGAGACCCGCTTCGCGAAGATCCGCGATGGTCTTGCGCAACGTCTGGCCATTTAGCTTCGCCATCATCTGGATTTCCACAGGCGAGAATCCGTGGACCCAAATTTCCAGGTCGTGATGCAGATACTTCACAAGATCCAGGTAGTAGTCCCAGGGCAGGTCGGGGTTCACACCGCCTTGCAGCAGGAATCCCGTGCCGCCTAGGGCTTTCGTTTCTTCGGCCTTCTGTTTCAGTTGCTCCTTGGTGAGCACATAGCCTCGGCTGTCACCGGGCTTGTGGTAGAAGGCGCAGAAGGTGCAGTAGACGTTACAGACGTCCGTGTAGTTGACGTTGCGATCGATGACATAGCTGGCGCGGTCGGCGTCATTCTGGCGATTCCTTGCGGCCGTGGCGGCCACGGCCAGGTCAGGAAGCTCTGCCTGTTCCAGAAGCAGCACCGCTTCGGAGGCAGAGACCCGCCTGCCCTGGAGGACACCGTCCAGGATGTCCTCAGGCGTGACAGTGGAGCTCGACATGCCTAGACCTTGTACCCCATCACCTGGAGACACCTGCGACACACGCATGCCTGGCCTTCGACGCCGTGCTGGAAGTGTTCCAGGGTGTATGAGCAGCGGCATTTCTCGCAAATCTGTGTGGGATCGGTGCAGGTCTTTGGGGCGTACAGATGGGTGGGATCGGGCATGACGGACTCCGGATCATAAGGATAGCGCGGATGGGGGTGGTTCCGATCCCTCGCCGTTTACGGCAAAGGCGGCCCCGGGGGCCGCCTTTGCCAGGAAATGACCTGAAATTCAGTCTTCGACGGCCCCGGCCTTGAGGCTTTCGTGGGGGCGGGTATTGCGCTTGCCCTGGAGCTTGTGTGCCTGGGCTTCCAGCTTCTCCACGGCTTGGGTGATGCTGGTGTACATGTCATCGGTGGTGGCGGATGCCACGAAGGCGCTGGCTCGGGTCTTCAACGCGATCTCTGCTGAGTGCCGGTGCTTCTCCACACCCAGGATCACGTGGACGTCGATGATGTTGTCCAGGTATGTGGCCATCTTGTCCAGCCGTTCCTTCGTGAACTGCTTCAGGGGCTCGGTGAGCTCCATGTGGCGGCCGGTGTAGTTGACCTTCATGGGACACTCCTGAAAAGGGCCGGGCGGCCCGGGAATCGTGGGTCCGGCCCTGTCATCGGCGCCGGCGCTGGGAAGCCGGAGGAATTTTAAGTTCCTCCCGGTATTTGTTCACCGTCCTGCGGGCCACCTTGATGCCATCCCGCTCCAGCAACCCTGCGATGGCCTCATCGGACAACGGTCTGGCGAGATCCTCGGCCTGCACAAAGGCCTTGATCCGGTGTTTGACTACGGTGGCGGAGACATCGGAGTCCTTGGGACGCGCAGAGAAAAAGTAATTCAGGTCGAAGAGGCCCTGGGGGGTATGGATGGTCTTGGCCTTCACTACACGGCTGATGGTGCTTTCGTGGAAGCCCGTGGCCTCTGCCACATCGCGAAGCACCATGGGCCGCAGGCGTTCGATGCCATGCTCGATGAACTCTTTCTGAAGCTCCACAATCTGGGCCGATACGCGCAGCACGGTGCGGTTCCTGTCCTCAACGCCGCGGATGAAGTCCCGTGCGCTGCGGAACCGTTCCCGGATGAAATCCTTGTCGCGTTTAGCTTCGCTGGAGGCCATGAAGCGCTGGTATTCGCCGTTCACCCGCAGGTGGGGAAGACCTTCATCATTGAGGTAGACTTTCCAGTTGCCGTCTTCACCTTTGAGGACCACTACATCCGGCTTCACCACCCGCTCGCCTTCGGGATCGAATGCGCGCCCCGGCGATGGGTTGAGGTGCTTGAGGTGCTCCATGGCCTGAACGAGCTCCTCCTCGGAACAGGCGAGAGCCTTGCGGAGTTTCGCGCTATCTCGCTGAGAAAGGAGTACGGAGTGGTCCTGGATGATGCGGACGGCCAGATCATCCGGCTCGGCTCCCGCATGGCGCAGCTGAAGCAGCAGGCTCTCCTGCACGGTGAAACAGCCCACCCCGGATGGGTCGAACTCCTGCAGCACATCGACTGCCGCACGGAGAGCTTCCTCAGACACTCCAAGGTCTGCCGCCAGCAATTCGGGGGTGACCTCCAGGGAAGGCTGATCAGGGTCCATCCGGAGGAACCCCTTCGGATCCATCCGATCGATGAGGCGTTCCACCAGCGGGGCCCGGGGGTCTTCATGTTCCAGTGTTTCGTAGAGCTGACTCAGTAGATGGTCCTGCAAGGACTCGAAGGCGCTGAGCCGGTCCTCCCACGAAAATCGATCCTCTTCGGGCAGGTTGCTCGTGCGCGGGAGATCCTGGTCCCAGCTGTTCTCGGCACCCAGTTCGGTCTCCTGCACCTGGGCCACACCTTCTTCCGTGTACTTCTCCAGGTCACCTTCCGGATTCATCTCCCCAGGCGCATCCTGCAGAGGCCCCAGATCGACAGTGTCCACCCCTTCGGGGAGTTCCGAACCATCGGCCATCTGTTCGGCGGAGCCCTCCGTCACATCTGAATCACGTCCCTCTTCGATGGCCTCGATTGTCGGCACCTCATCGACGTCCTCGGCCAACTCCAGCAATGGATTGTCCTCAAGCTCGCGCTCGATGGTCTGGGACAACTCCTGGAGGTTCATCTGCCAAAGCTTCAGCTTCAGCTGCATGGCCGGCGTGAGCGCAAGGGTCTGGCTCTGGGCCAGGCGCTGGGAGAGGAAAGGTCCGGCAACCATCAGTCCAACCTGAACTGGTCGCCCAGATAGACTCGGCGGATATCCGGATCCTCGGCGATTTCACTTGGCAGGCCGTTCTTCATGATCATCCCGTCCGCCAAGATATAGGCCCTGTCGGCGATCCGCAAGGTCTCACGAACATTGTGGTCGGTGATAAGTACGCCAATGCCTCGCGCCCTGAGGTCGGAGATGAGGTTCTGGATCTCCAACACCGACTTGGGATCCACCCCTGCAAATGGTTCGTCCAGCAACATGATGCGCGGCTCGGTCACCAGGGCCCGTGCCAATTCGCAACGCCGCCGTTCTCCACCGGAAAGGCTCATGCCCAGGGTATCGCGAACCTGTTCCAGGTGGAACTCCTTCAGCAGCCGTTCACAGCGTTTCTTCTGTTCAGCCTTGGGAATGGGTTGCAATTCAGCCAGAGCTAGGAGATTTTCCCAGACCGTGAGTCCACGGAACACACTGGATTCCTGGGCCAGGTAGCCAATGCCCAGACGGGCCCGTCGATGCATGGGCAGCGCCGTCACATCCTGTCCCAGCCAGCGTATGCTACCCCGATCAGGAGCCTCCACGCCGACCACCATGTAGAAGGTGGTGGTTTTGCCTGCGCCATTGGGCCCCAGGAGGCCCACGACTTCACCCATACCCACGCAGAGGCTCACGTCCCGCACCACAGTCCGGTCGCCGTATCGCTTATAGAGGCTCACAGCCTCGAGGCAGTGGGTCTGCTCTGTCATGGTTCTATCAGAACACACGAGGCTGCCCTTTGGCTCCGGCTCACCATCCAGATCCGGATCCCTTGCCACGCACGCGACCTTGCCATCGTACCGTCTTGGGCCCAGGCTCCAGGTCCAGCGCCTCACCTTGTCCTTCGCCCAGCTGGCCATGCAGTGTCACAGCACCCTGGGCGTGCACGAGCTTCACCGTGCGCTCTGGACCCATGGTCACGATCACCGTATCAGCCACCAGGCGCCAGCCTTGGCCCTGGCATTCCACACCCCCACTGAGGGTGATATTCGCCGCTTCGCTTTGACCGCGCTCTGCCCGGAGGAAGAGGTCCCCATCCGCCGCGGCCAGGGCCCCACTCAGCCCTTCCGGGAAGGTCACCACCTCGTCTCTCCGGATGATGCGAGGACCGGAAAGCCTTTCCCGAAGTCGGCTCCAGGTAGCCGGGTGTCCCGTAAGCGTCCACAGGGCCTCCTCCCACACCAGCTTCGCCCCACGGAGGCTGCCACCCGTGAACAGGTTCACCTGCACGGGACCTTCTATGGTCCATGATCGGGGATCTCCCTGACCTGCCCCGCCTGTAAAGGTTCCGTCCTCTCCTCGGCCCAGCACCGGGCTCTGGAGTTTCCAGCGCCGTGTGGCCCGTTCGACCTGGATGCGAGGCGAGGAAAGCGTCTTTCGGCCCCAGGTCAGCAGGGCCTGGCCCTCAGCCGCTGCATGCCCCACGGGCAGGGATTCGGGCAGATCCGGCCCAGGAGCTTCGCGCATGAGTACCCTGGGGGCCTTGAGCGTGAGCCTCAGACCGTCCAAGGGCTGGTCCCACACCACGTTTCCCTCAAGACGCAGGCCGGCCGGCGTCCAGCGTGCGCCATCGGATGAGAGCTGCTCTTCCCCCGAAAGCAGCGCTCGACGAGCCTTGAATCTCCTCAGCTCCACCTGCTGGAAGCTCGCGCCGGGAGCAGGCCGGGGCGCCACGCCGCCCTGGGCCTCACCCCGCCAGCCATCGGTTCGCTCGAAGGACAGGGGACCCGGCCAGGTGACCGTGTCCGGTGACAGATCTGCCACGGAGGCCTGCAAGGATCCCTCGCTCAGATGGGCCTTCACGCCCTCCAGATGGCCCGTCAGGAATCCCGGTGTGGCCCAGAGGCGATCCGAATCCATGGCCTGAAGGGTGGGCGCGGCAGGACCATCCCCCGGGGCCTGCCAGCGCACAGGACCCTTTTCCACGCGAAGATTGCCATCGGTCTCGCGGCGCCACCCCGTCGGCAGGTTCCAGACCCCCCGGGAGGACCCTTCCAGGGACTCCCAGCGCAAGGGCGCGAGACCCTCCCATTCCCCTCCGGTCCAGCGGATGGCAGGCACGTCTCCTTCGACGCGTCCCTTGCCCAGGAGGACCGTGGTTCCGGGCTGCGCCACTCCGAGATCCATGGGCCCCTGGAGGGTCCAGACGCCAGCCTGGCGGCGGGCCTTGGGCGAGACCAGGCGCCATTCCCCGGTCTGGTCAGCCAGGCGGCCGGTCACCTGCTCCAGGAGCAGATCCTGTTCGGAACCTGAGATGGTCTCGTAGGCAAGCACCATGCGATTGGGCCCCAGCTGCTCAGTGAGGGTGCCCACGCTGCCGCGCGTTCCCTCACCGAAGAGGGCATCCCCGCCCACCGTGCGGCCTGGCATGCCTTCACTGCCACTCATCAAAAAGCGCACGGTGAACCCGAGCGTCCCCGCAACCAGAGCCCACCCCAGGCCCCGCCAAAGGGGATGCCTTGCGGGAGGAAGACTTTGGAACAGAGAAGCGACCTTCATGGAACCGCCTCTCCCAGGAGCGAATCCACGAACCAGGAACGGCCCCAGCGTTCGCTGCCATGGGGCGTGGCGGCCACGTGCAAGAGGTCACCTACCCTCGGCTGGGCGGGCCGCCCATGTCGCTCGAACCAGGTGACAGGATCCCGCAGGCCGGCCATCCGCAGCTTCCAATGGCCCGACCCGAAAACAGCGCAGGAGACGAGAGTGCCCTCCAGGCGCGCCACCGGCGGCACAAAACCCTGGCCGAATGGTTCCAGGCGGGCCAGATCCACCTCATCTGGTAGATCATCAGGGCCCCCATCCACCATCAACGGTGCTGCCTCCAGACTCTCGGCTTGCATACTGGCGCCCCGTTGGAGGGCCTGGCGTACAAAAGCCAGACGTGGGGCCAGGAAGCTCAGACCCGCAGCCGCGCGATGTCCTCCGCCGCCAAGGATGAAGGGTTGGGCCAGGGTCAGCAGTTCGCCCAGGTCATAGCCCTCTGGCGCCCGCAGGCTGCAGTGGGCCACGCCATCGATCACCGTGCAGACGCCTGAGGGACGTCCGCTGACGCGCATGCGATGACCCGCCACGATGCCGATGACTCCCTTATGGGCGGTGGGATCCATCACCAGGTCGAAGGCTCCTTCCATCGGAGGTGGCAGCCGTGCGGTCAGGTCCTGCTGGATGGCTCGGCGCTCCTGGTTGAGGGTCTCCACCCGCACCATCAAAGTCTCGGCTTCGGTCCTGTCCCGGGTGAGCAACAGGCGGACGGCATCCTCCGCGCCACCCATGCGGCCCACGGCGTTCAACCTCGGTGCCAACCCAAAGGCGATGTCCTGAGCCCCAGGGGCACCCTCCTTCTTTGTGGCCCTCAGCAGAGCCACCAGCCCCGGACCGTTCTTGCCCGCCAAGGAGGTGAGTCCGCGACGCACGAGCAACGCATTCTCCCCCACCAAGGGCATGACGTCCGCCACCGTGCCGATGGCCACCAGTTTGAGGAGCCCATCCAGGAAGGTTTCGTCGGTACCCGCGGGGCGCGGCACCGCGCCAAGGAGAGCCTGGGCCAGTTTGAAGGCCACACCCACGCCCGCCAAAAAGCGGTTCGGGTAGTCACCCAGATGCGGATGCACTACGGCGCAGGCCGGCGGCAGCTCTGTACCGAGGGCATGGTGGTCGGTGATCACCCAGTCCAGGCCCAGTTCGGTGCTGGCTTTCACTTCATCCACTCCGCGAACGCCACAGTCCACGGAAATGAGCAGACCTGGGTTGCGGGTGGCCTTCAGTTCCTCGATGCAGTCCAGATGCAGACCATACCCATCCGAGAACCGGTTGGGAATGAAGAAGGAAACATCCGCACCAATCTTCTCAAGGGTCCGCACCAGCAGTGCTGTGGCAGTGACGCCATCCACATCGTAGTCGCCATAGACCACGATGCCTTCACGGGCCTCGATGGCCTGGCGGATGCGTGCCACGGCCTGATCCACACCGGGCAGCAGATGGGGGTCCGTCGTGCGCTGCCAGGACGGGTCCAGCCTCCAGCCCAGCGCCTCCGGTCGGTCCACGCCGCGCATCCAGGCCAGCCTCGCCAGCCGGGGATCGAGATCCCAGGCGCTTGCCACATCCTTCCATGGCGCCATTCCCGCCGGTACCGTCCGGCGGATGCGCCAAGGTAAGGAAATCATTTCAGCCCACACTGCCCATGCGCGCGAACTTCTGGTACCGCTCCTCCACCAGCTGTTCCGCGGACAGTTCGGAGAGTTCGGAG
The DNA here is from genome assembly GCA_903919165.1 of uncultured Holophagaceae bacterium. Classification (GTDB taxonomy): domain Bacteria; phylum Acidobacteriota; class Holophagae; order Holophagales; family Holophagaceae; genus Geothrix. The sequence continues at coordinate 3,491 of CAIXHJ010000143.1, read as the reverse complement.
AAAGCCTCCACGACGGCTTCCTTCAAGAAGGCCGTGGCACCGTCGTAATCGGAATGAGCACCCCCCAGGGGCTCCTTCACGATGCCATCGATGACGCCCAGTTCCAGCAGGTGCGGGGCCGTGAGCTTCAGGGCCGCGGCCGCCTTGGGGGCTTGAGTGGGATCCTTCCACAGGATGGAGGCGCAACCCTCAGGCGAAATCACGGAATAGATGGCGTTCTCCATCATCAGCACTCGGTCGGCCACACCCAGGGCCAGTGCCCCGCCGCTGCCACCCTCGCCGATGACCACCGCCACCACAGGCACTTCGAGCTTGGCCATCTCCAGCAGATTCCGGGCGATGGCCTCGGCCTGGCCACGCTCCTCCGCATCCACGCCAGGGTAGGCGCCCGGCGTATCGATGAGACAGAGGATGGGCCTCTGGAACTTCTCGGCCAGCTTCATGAGGCGAAGGGCCTTGCGGTAGCCCTCGGGCTTGGACATGCCGAAATTGCGCAGGATCTTCTGCTTGGTATCGCGTCCCTTCTGCTGGCCGATGATCATCAAAGGGTTGCCGTCGATCCAGCCCATGCCAGCCACGATGGCCGCGTCGTCACCGAAGCGGCGGTCGCCGTGCAGTTCGTCGAAGCGCTCGCAAAGACGTTCCAGGTAGTCCAGCGTGTAGGGCCGCTTGGGGTGCCGCGCCAACTGGGCCCGCTGCCAATCCGACAGGTTCGTGAACAGGTCTGCCTTCAGCTTGTCGAGCTTCTTCTGCAGCTTCTCCCTCTCTTTGGACTGGGCGGGATCCATCTCCATGGCCCGAATCTGGGCCTCCAGCTCGAGCACCGGTTTTTCGAGTTGGGAGAGATCCATGGCCTGTTCGGGGGGTGTGTCTTTCATGCAGCCTCGAGCCGGGAAGTTCGACGGTTCAGTGTAGAGGCCTGGGGCATGATTGGATAGGGCAGGCTCACCTTGGGTAGGCGGGCCGGTTCCGCCCATCCTGTTCTCCCGGTCTGGAGGCGGGGCACAATGCTCCAGCGAGGTGTCTTTCTGACGGAAACAGATTTCCCCCTTCTTGGTCTCAGCGGCGGCATCGCGGCAGGGAAGAGCTTTGTCGCGTCTCGGATGATGGCCCTTGGTTGGACCGTCATTGATGCGGACGCCCTCGCCCGCGAGGCCGTGGCGCCGGGCAGCGAGGGCCTGGGGGAAGTGGCTGCAGCCTTTGGCCCCGACTGCCTGCTCCCCGATGGCAGCCTGGATCGGGCCTGGGTGGCCGCACGCGTGTTTTCGGACGGGGCCGCGCGGGCACGGCTCAATGCCATCCTCCATCCTCGCATCGAAGCGCTGCGGGATGCACGCCTACAGGCCCTTCCGCCCACCACGCGAGGTGTAGTGCTGGACGCGGCGCTGTGGGTTGAACGCGGAAGAGCCCACCACTTCGATGCCTTCTGGACCGTGGACGCCCCCGAAGTCCTGCGCGTGGATCGCCTGGTCGCGCGGGACGGGATGACCCGGGAGGCGGCCTTGGCACGACTGAGGGCCCAAGCCTCGGCCCCTGAGCGCGCCCTTCATGCGGACCTTGTGATCCCCAACGATGGCCGGGATCTGTCTGGATTTCTCGAAAGGGCTGAAGCGTCCCTTCTGTCAAACTGGAGGGTCCGCCGCGCGCGGACCTGGAGATCGATCATGCCCGCACCATTCAGCACTGACCAGCTGCGCGATGTCCTGTCTGTCCTATTAAGCCGCGGTGGCGATTACGGCGAAATATTTGTGGAGCGACGCAGGGCCCACGCCCTGGGCATGGACGACGGGCGCATGGAGGACGTGCTCGCCTCGGAGACCTTTGGCGCCAGCCTGAGATTGGTGGGCGGCGAGACCACCCGCTTTGCCGATCTCATCGCTCCGACCATGGAGGAACTGCAGGAGGCCGCCCGAACCCTCGCCGCGCCCGGGACGAGCGCCCCGGCCCAGATTCCGGGCCTGGAGGTCAGGACCCACCCGACGCCCAGCCCCGTGGAGCGGGACCCAGGCCAGGTGCCCCTGGGCGAGAAGGTCGCGCTGGTCCGCCGCGCCGAGACTCTGGCGCGTTCGGAGGCCGAGTCGCTTCGCCCCGGAGCCCTGAAGCAGGTTTCCGTGGGCTACGGAGACAGTACCCAGCGCGTGTGGATCGCCACCGCCGAACTCAAAGATGGAAGCTGGACCGGCCGACTCGCGGAGGATCACCGCACCCAGGTGGTGCTGCGGGCGAACGTCACCGCGGGCGATGGCACCCAGCTGCAGACTGGTTACCAGGCCCTGGGTGAGACCAGGGGCTTCGAGTTGTTCACGGATGAGGCCGTGGGCCGCACGATCCGCGAGGCGGTCCGCCTGGCGATCCAGGCCCTGGATGCCCAGCCCGCTCCCGCCGGCACCTTCCCGGTGGTGCTCTGCAGCAGCGCGGGCGGCACCATGATCCACGAGGCCTGCGGCCACGGTCTGGAGGCCGATCTGGCCCTGGCGGGCATGAGCGCCTTCGCGGGCAAGCTGGGCCAGAAGGTGGCCGCCGAGGGGGTGACCATCATCGACGACGGCACCCTTCCCCACAAGCGCGGGAGCCAGGCAATTGACGACGAAGGCAATCCCGTGAGCCGGGTGGTGCTCATCGAGAACGGCGTGCTCATGGCCTTCCTCCAATCCCGAAAGACCTCGAACAAAATGGACACCGAACCCACGGGCAATGGACGCCGCGAAAGCTACCGGAACCTCCCTATCCCGCGGATGCGCAACACGTTCCTGGCCCCCGGGAGCGAGGCGCCCGAGGCCATCCTCCGCGACCTGGACCGCGGGCTGCTCGTCAAGCACATGGGCGGCGGCCAAGTGGACACGGTCACGGGCAACTTCGTCTTCCAGGTGACCGAGGGCTACTGGGTCGAGAACGGCGAACCGAAATTCCCGGTCAAGAACGCCACCCTCAGCGGCTGCGGCCCCGAGGTGCTGAAGGGCCTCACGCGGATCGGCAGCGACCTGCACCACTTCGACATCGGCACCTGCGGCAAGGACGGCCAGGGCGTGCCCGTCAGCGATGCCCTCCCCACCATCCTCTGCCCCGCCCTTGTCGTCGGCGGCACCGCCGAGCCCCTGCCGAGCGTGATCTGATCATGAATCCCTTCTCGACCTTCATCCCTGGTTCCCTCGAAGCCCGTCTCCAGGACGGCATCCAGCACGCGTTGAAACTGGGCGCGGAGGGCGCCGAAGCCTTCATATCCGTCTCCCGTTCTCGCAAGGCCAAGGTCCAGAATGGCCATCTGGAGGACCTCACTGTCAGCAAGCGGGGTGGTCTTGGCGTGCGTGTGATTCGCGCCGGAGACAAGGGATTCCGCACGGGTCTCGCCACCACCACCGATCTCGCCGCCATGGATTTCCGCAGCCTCTTCGCCCAGGCCTGGGAACTGAGCGCCCTCGGTGACGAGGATCCCTGGCTGCGGCAGGCCGATCCGACCGGTGCCGACGACCTTCCCAGTCGCTTCCATGGCG
>CAIXHJ010000142.1 GCA_903919165.1 uncultured Holophagaceae bacterium | reverse complement strand
GTGCCCGCCTCGAACTTGCCCGGGGCGGCCACGTAGGTGGTTTTCTCCCAGGTCACGGAACGGATCATGCTGCCGCCGCCCTGCCAAGGCGGCATGGCCTCCAGGTGGGCCAGCTTGCCGTACAGAATGCCGATGCCCGTGGGCCCCGAAAGTTTGTGGCCGCTGAACACGTAGAAGTCCGCGTCCAGGTCCTTCACGTCCACCTGCATGTGGGGCACGGCCTGGGCGCCGTCCACCAGCACGGGGACACCCTTGGCATGGGCCCTGGCGATGATCTCCTTCACGGGGTTCACGGTGCCGAGGACGTTGCTGACGTGCACCACGCCCAGGATTTTCGTCCGATCCGTGATGAGCTCGTCGAGCGATTCCAGGATCAATTCGCCTTCGTCGGTCATGGAATGACCTTGATGCTGGCGCCCTTCTCCTCGGCCAGCATCTGCCAGGGCACGATGTTGGCGTGGTGCTCCATGGCCGAGAGGAGGATCTCATCGCCTTCCTTCACGACCATGCGGCCGAAGGTCTGGGCCACCAGGTTAATGGCCTCCGTGGTGCCTCGGGTCCAGATGATCTCCCTGATGGAACCAGCTCCTATGAACCGGCGGACCTTCTCCCTGGCGGCCTCGAAGTGGTCGGTGGCCTCCTGACTGAGGGTGCTCACGCCGCGGTGGACGTTGGTGTGCTCGTCTCGCTCGTACTTGGCCATGCGCTCGATGGCTGGAAGGGGCATCTGGCCGCTCACGGCGCTGTCGAGGTAGACCACGGGCTTGCCGTTGAGCACCCGGGAAAGCAGGGGAAAGTCCTTGCGGATGGCGGTGACGTCGAGGGGCTGCACGGCCGTGCTCATGAGAGGTCCCCCAGGGAATCGGCCTGGGTGCGGGCCATGACGAGGTGGCGCAGGGACCGCCGCAGGCTGGCCACGGGGATGCGATTGAGCACGTCCCCGGCGAAGCCGTAGGTGAGCAGGTTCCGGGCGTCGTCGGCGTTTAGGCCGCGACTCTGCAGGTAGAAGAGCTCTTCGGGGTCGAGCTGGCCTACCGTGGCGCCATGGCTGCACTTCACGTCGTCCGCGTAGATTTCCAGCTGAGGTTTGGTGTCGACCCTGGCGGATTCGGAAAGCAGCAGGTTGCGGCTCTGCTGCCGGGCATCCGTGCCCTGGGCGCGGGGGGCGACCAGGATCTGGCCGTTGAAGATGGTTCGGGCCTTGCCATCCACGATGCACTTGTGGAGCTGGCGGCTGGTGGCATGGGGTTCGGCGTGGAGCAGGAAGCTGTGGGTGTCGGCTACCTGGTGACCCTCCAGCAGGGCCAAGCCATCGAGGCTGGCCTCCGAGCCTTCCGCCAGACGCACCCAAGGCTGCTGGCGGGAGAGCCGCCCCCCGAAGCTGAGGGTGCGGGAATGGTACTGACCACCCTTGGCGACCTCGGCCTTGAGCATGCCGAGATGGAACGCCTCATCGCTCTCCCGCTGCACTCGCTCATGACGCAGGATGGCCCCTTCGCCCACCCGCACCTCGACCACCGGACAGCTGAGGTACGTGCCCTCGCCATGGTGCTCCTCCACCAGCTCCAACTCCGCACCACGCTGCAGCACCACCAGGACCCGCGGGAAGACGGCGATGGGAGTGTCCGCTTTCGTGATAAAGAGCAGGTGCAGGGGCAGCGCCACCTTCATGTTCCTGGGCACCAGGATGACGGCGCCGTCTTCGAAGCGGGCGGTGTTGAGATCCTCGAACAAACCCTTCTCTTCGCCGTTCCCCAGGCTTCCCAGGCTATGGCAGGCTTCGCTGGCGATGGACAGGGGGAGGAACCGCACGCCGGCCGGGACCGACGAGACGCAGCTGGCGTGTGGAGCGTGGTGACCGTTCACGAAGACCTGGCGAGTGCCCACCATCTCGGGCAGCAGATGACCACTGAGGTCCACGGTGGCGCGGGGGGAGGGGCCGAAGCTGATGCCTCCCAGCACCTTCAGATCCGTGTACTTCCAGTCCTCATCGGCAGTCGTAGGCAATTCACGGCCCGCCAGGCGTGCCTCGGCGGCCTCCCGCAGCTTTTCCCACTCGGCGGGTCGAGGCCTGCCGAGCAGCTCCGCGATGAAGCTGGTGGTGACGGCCAAGGTCATCGCAAGCCCCCGGCGGCGGCCTCTTCGAGCACCCAGTCATAGCCCCGCTCCTCGAGTTCGACGGCCAACTCCTTTCCAGCGCTCTTCAGGATGCGACCCCCGGAGAGCACGTGCACGAACTGGGGGTGGATGGTCTCCAGGATGCGGGGGAAGTGGGTGATGATGAGCAGGGCGCGGTCGGGGCGCTGGAGGCGGTTCACGGCGTCGCCCAGCACGCGCATGGCATCGATGTCCAGGCCGCTGTCCAGCTCGTCCAGGATGGCGAGCTTGGGTTCGAGCACGGCCATCTGGAGGATCTCGTTGCGCTTCTTCTCCCCCCCTGAGAAACCCTCATTGAGGCTCCGGTCCAGGAACTCCTCCTTCATGGCGACGAGCTTGATCTTCTCGTGGATGAAGTCATCGAACTCGAGGGGGTCCAGCTCGTCGCGACCCTCGGCCTCGGCTTTCTTGTTGTAGGCCAGGCGCAGGAAGGAGGCGTTGCTGACACCTGGCACCTCGATGGGGTGCTGGAAGCCCAGGAAGATGCCAGCTCGCGCCCGGGCATCGGGTTGGAGGTCGAAGAGGTTCTGCCCTTCGAACAGCACCTCGCCACCGGTGACTTCGTAGGACGGATGACCTGCCAGCACCTTGCCCAGGGTGGACTTACCCGAGCCATTGGGCCCCATGATCGCGTGGATCTCGCCCGCCTTCATCTCCAGGTCGATCCCCATCAGCACCGGCGTGCCGTTGATCGAGGCGGTCAGGTTCTTGATGCTCAGCATTACTACTCCAAAATCAACTGATTAACCACGAAGACCACTGAGACCACGAACAAAGGCATGAAGGCATAATTGCTCTTTTCATGGTCTTCCTGTCTTCGTGGTTGATCCTTTTCATCCAACACTTCCTTCGAGCTTGAGCGAGAGCAGCTTGGTGGCCTCGACGGCGAATTCCATGGGGAGTTCGCGGAAGACGTCCTTGCAGAACCCGTTGATGATCATGCTGATGGCTTCCTCGGCGGGGATGCCCCGTTGCTGGAAATAGAACAGCTGCTCCTCGCCGATCTTGCTGGTGGTGGCTTCGTGTTCCACCCTGGCGCTGCGGTTCTGCACCTCGATGTACGGGAAGGTGCTGGCACTGCAGGCCTGGCCGATGAGCATGGAGTCGCACTGGCTGAAATTCCGGGCACCCTCGGCCTTTGGTTGCACTTTCACAAGCCCGCGGTAGCTGTTGGAGCTGTCGCCGGCGCTGATGCCCTTGCTGATGATGGTGCTCTTCGTGTTGCGGCCGATGTGCACCATCTTGGTGCCCGTGTCCGCCTGCTGCTTGTGGTTGGTGAGGGCCACACTGTAGAACTCGCCAACGCTGTCGTCGCCCAGCAGGATGCAGCTGGGGTACTTCCAGGTGATGGCGCTGCCAGTCTCGACTTGGGTCCAGCTGATGTGCGAGCTCTTGCCCTTGCAGAGACCGCGCTTGGTCACAAAGTTGAAGATGCCGCCCACGCCGTTCTTGTCGCCGGCGTACCAGTTCTGCACGGTGCTGTACTTGATGGTGGCGTGGTCCAGGGCCACCAGCTCCACCACCGCCGCGTGCAGCTGGTTGGTGTCGAACTGGGGGGCGGTGCAGCCCTCCAGGTAGCTCACGCTGGCGCTCTCCTCAGCCACGATGAGGGTGCGCTCGAACTGGCCCGATTCCTTGTTGTTGATGCGGAAGTAGGTGCTCAGGTCCATGGGGCAGGTCACGCCCTTCGGGATGAAGACGAAGCTGCCGTCCGTGAACACGGCGCTGTTGAGGGCCGCATAGAAGTTGTCGGCGGATGGCACCACGCTTCCCAGGTACTGCTTGATCAGTTCCGGGTGCTCCTTGACTGCTTCGCTGAAACTGCAGAAGATGATGCCGACCGTGGCCAGCTTCTCCTTGTAGGTGGTGGTCACACTGACGGAATCGAACACCACGTCCACCGCCACGCCCGCCAGCGCCGCCTGCTCGTTGATGGGCACGCCGAGCTTCTCGAAGGTGCGCTTCAGCTCCGGATCCACCTCATCCATGGAGGCGTACTTGGGAGTCTTGGCTTTGGGCGCGCTGTAGTAGACGATCTTCTGGAAATCCGGCTTGGGGTAAGCCACCTTGGCCCAGTCGGGCTCCGTCATGGTCAGCCAGTGGCGGTAGGCCTTGAGGCGGAACTCCAGCAGCCACTCGGGTTCTCCCTTCTTGGCCGAAATGAACCGGATCACGTCCTCGTTCAGCCCAGGCGCGACGCTGTCCGCCTCGATGTCCGTCACGAAGCCGTACTTGTATTCCTGGCTGGTGACCACGTTCAAGGTGGTGTTCATCCATGCTCCCCGGGACTTCCATTTTGGAATCTCGACTAAAATTGTCAACTTAATTAAACCGGCCCCTGGTCACGTCTCGACGCCCTCGTCCAGCTCTTTCAGGAGGCTGCGGATCTGGAGCTTGACGCCCTTGGCCTGGCTTTCGTCGAGGTCGCCGGCATCCGCTTCTAAGCCGGCCTTGAGCAGGACCTTGGCCTGCTCCCGTTCCCCCAGACCCGCGAGGGCGGCGCCGAGCTGGAAGTGGTTGATGAGGGTGGGCTCCTTTTCCAGAAGGGGATCCAGGAGATCCAGGACCTCCTGGTGGCGCTTGAGGGCCAGCAGGTACTGTCCCAGCAGTGTCCGGGCCCGGGGTTCGAGGCCTGGCAAGGGGTGGGCATGGAGGCGGCGTGCCTCGTCCAGGTCTTGCTCCGTGACCTGGTTGTTCATCAGGCGGTAGGCCAGGCGCATGAGGGCTGCCTCCCAGGCGCCGGTGCTCTTGGGGTGGCGAGTGAGGAAGGCGTCCAGGGCCCGCGTGATCTCGGAGTCGCGCTTCTGTTCCATGAGGTGTTCGAGGACCAGGCGCAAGGCCAGGAAACAGAGTCTGGGATGCCGGTCCGAGCAGGCAAAATCCAAGGCGGTCTTGAGCCGTTTTTCGGGACCTTTCACGAAGGCCAAGCGAAGGTCGAGCCAGTCAGAGCGCTGGCTCCGACCCTTGCGGCGCACGCGCTTGAGCAGGACCTCCGCACCCTCGGTCTGGTTCTCGTCCAGGAGGGCTTCCACTTCGTCCAGCATCAACTGGGTTCCGGTCTTGCCGTCCCGGGCTTCCCTCAGCTGGGGATGATTCTCTGCGTCCAGCATGAGCAGGAGATGGGGGTCCCCGGGGTTCTGCATGAGCAGTTCCTGGAGGATGGCAAAGGCCTTGGGCCGCTCCTCCTGCAGGAGGTAGGCCTCGGCCAGGGCTTCGCGCACATGCAGGTCACCGGGCAGGTAGGCGCTGGCCTCCTTGAGGGCGGGCACGGCCATGGCGCTCTCGCCTCGGGCCAGGTGGACCTGCCCCAGCAGCAGAAGGGTCTCCCCATCCTTGCGTCGAGCCACGGCCTCCTGGGCGGCCTCCAGGGCACCCTGCATGTCCTCCTGGTCGAGGAGCAGTTCGGCGAGCATCATGCGGGGCTCTGGGTCTTCCGGGCGCAGATCCGCCGCCTGATGGAGGGCCTCGATGGCCTGATCCGCGTGTTCGGGCAGTTCCTGGAGCAGCTTACCCAGCAGCATCCAGGCCTCGAAGTGGCGGGGGCTCAGGCCCACGGCCTTCCGGGCGAGGACCTCGGCCTCCTCGAGGTTCTGGGCGGCCTCGTGAAGCGAGGCGGCCGTGAAGATGAGCTCGTAGTTCTTGGGGTCCAGCGGCAGGGCCTGACCCAGGCGCTGGGCTGCACCTGGCAGATCGGCGGATTCCAGCAGGGCGGTGGTCTCCAGCAGGGCCCGCTTGAGCTGGGACATGGACTTGGGGCGGGCCATGGGCAGGATGCGGGCCCGGTAGCGGGTGAAAAGCTCCCGGGCGCTGATGAGGTGCAGGTTTTCCTCTACCAGGTTCTCCCAGCGTTCCGAGAAGGCGTGGGCATCCAGTTGGCGGTTGTGCTCCATCTCCTGCACCAGGGCCATGAGGCCGTTGCGCAGCATGACCTCGCTGCGCTCCAGCTTGCCCAGCTGATCAGAGACCGTCTCCAGGTAAGTCTCGACCCGGCGGAGGGTTTCCTCGAGACCCGTGATGCGCTCCAGCAGGTGCTCTTCCAAGTCCTCGCCGCCGTCTGTGTCCTCGGTCTCGTCCTCCCAGGCCTGGTCCCCGGCCAGGATGAGCAGGCGCGTGCCGCACTTGAGGCAAGTCTCCCGTTCCCCAGGGTTCCAGGAGAGGCAGTTCTGGCAATAGGGACCCGGTAGATCGTTGGCCATGGTTCCAGAATAGAGGGGAATAGCCTCCCCGTAAGCCTACTTGTCTGAAGCTGTCCCCTACAGGTTGCGGGGCGCCCGCCACAGGGCGGACTGGAGAAGCTGGCGCATGGGCGGGAATTCCTTGGGCAGGCGGTCGTAGAGCTTCTCGAAGAGTTCCTCGTGAAGCAGCAGCTCGCGGCGCCACTCGTCCCGGTCCACGTTCATCACGGCCTTGAACTGGGCGGAGCCGAAACCCGGGATCCCCTCCAGATCGAGATCCTCCTCCAGCGGCACCCATCCCAGTGGGCATTCGACGGCGTGTGCATGGCCGTGGACGCGCTCCACCACCCACTTGAGCAAGCGCATGTTCTCGGAGTAGCCGGGCCACAGGAACTTCCCGTCGGGGCCCTTGCGGAACCAGTTCACGCAGAAGAGTCGCGGCGCGTGCAGGATGGAACGTCCCAGCTGCAGCCAATGGTTGAAGTAGTCGCCCATGTGGTAGCCGCAGAAGGGGAGCATGGCCATGGGATCGCGCCGCACTTCACCCGTGGCACCCACGGCGGCGGCGGTGGTTTCGCTCCCGATGGTGGAGGCCATGTAGACGCCGAAGTTCCAGTTCACGGCCTGGAAGATCAGGGGCACGGTGGTGGCGCGACGGCCACCGAACAGCATGGCACTGATAGGTACGCCTGCGGGATCCTCCCAGGCGGAATCGATGCTGGGGCACTGGCTGGCGGGAGTTGTGAAACGGGCATTGGGGTGGGCCGCGGGCTTCCCGCTGGCCTTGTCGTAGGGCTGCCCCTGCCAGTTGGTGAGGCCTTCCGGCGCTTCTTCGGTCATGCCTTCCCACCACACATCACCGTCAGCCGTGAGTGCCACGTTGGTGAATATGGTGTTCTTGGCGATGGTGAGCATGGCATTGGGGTTGGACTTCATGCTCGTGCCGGGGGCCACGCCGAAGAAGCCGGCCTCGGGGTTGATGGCGTAGAGGCGTCCATCCTGGCCGGGCTTGATCCAGGCGATGTCGTCACCGACTGTGGTGATCTCGTAGTCCTTCAGCCGTTCCGGAGAGCGCAGCATGGCTAGGTTGGTCTTCCCGCAGGAGCTTGGAAAGGCAGCAGCCACGTAGGTCTTGGGAATGCCGGGCCCTTTCACGCCAACGATCAGCATGTGCTCGGCCAGCCAGCCTTCCTCCTTGGCCATGATGCCGGCGATACGCAGGGCGAAGCACTTCTTCCCAAGCAGGGCATTTCCGCCGTAACCGCTGCCGAAGCTCCAGATGCTGCGCTCTTCTGGGAAATGGACGATGTACTTCTCTTTGTTGCAGGGCCAGGCCACATCCTGTTGGCCATCTGCCAGGGGCATGCCCACGGAATGCAGGGCCGGGACGAAGTCGCCATCCCCCAGGACATCCCAGACCTGGCGGCCCATTCGGGTCATGATCTTCATGTTCACAGCCACATAGGGCGAGTCCGACAGCTCCACGCCGATTTGTGCGATGGGACTGCCGATGGGGCCCATGCTGAAGGGGATCACGTAGAGCGTGCGGCCGCGCATACAGCCCTTGAATAGGCCGTGGAGGGTGGCCTTCATCCTGGCGGGGTCCTCCCAGTTGTTGTTGGGTCCCGCGTCATCCTTGAGCCTCGAACAAATGAAGGTGCGGTCCTCCACCCGCGCCACGTCGATGGGATCACTCCAGGCGAGGTAGCTGTCGGGCCGCTTCACGGGGTTGAGTTTCCGGAAGGTGCCAGCCTCTACGAGGTGGGCGCAAAGGCGGTCGTACTCTTCCCTGGTGCCGTCGCACCAGTGGATGTCCTTGGGCTGGCAGAGACCGGCGACCTCGGCCAGCCAGATGAGGAACTTGTGGTTCACAACGTAGGTGGGGGCCTGGACGATGGATGGGGCCATGGAGTAACTCCGGATGAACAGTCAAGCCCAGACAAGTTCTTAGGTCAAGCAGCTTAAGGAGGAATGAATGGCAAACTATAGCGTAACTCGTTATACCACTACCTCTGATTCCATAGAAGCTGTTGCGGCAGCAATGGAAACCAAAATAGAGACGGTGGCAGATTCAAAAGCAATAAGATATATTGACATAGTACTTCTTGAG
>CAIXHJ010000141.1 GCA_903919165.1 uncultured Holophagaceae bacterium | reverse complement strand
GTGTTCTTTGTGTTCTTTGTGTTCTTTGTGTTCTTTGTGTTCTTTGTGTTCTTTGTGTTCTTTGTGTTCTTTGTGTTCTTTGTGGCTTCTTCTGTTCTTTCTTCGTGTCTTCGTAGTGGATCCTTTTCTTTCCCTGAAGATTACTCAGCCACCGCCCCGCTATCCGCCCACCGCCTCGTGTCTGCTGCGCCTTCGGCTTGGCCGTTCCGGATCAGGATCACCTGGGCGCAGCCCTGCTGCTTCACTTCCTTGAGGGTGTGGCCCATGGCCTCCAGCGCCTCCTTCATGGCGAGGGGCAGGCCTGCCTCCACCTGGATGCGATCCGGCAGCCACTGGTGATGGAAGCGCGGCGCATCTACAGCGGCGCGGGCATCCATGCCAAAGTCCACGACATTGAGCACCGTGTTCAGCACGGTGCTGGGGATGGTGCGGCCGCCGGGACTGCCGCTCACCAGGAGCACGGCTCCCTCCTTCACTAGGATCACGGGGCACATGCTGGACAGGGGCCGCTTGCCAGGTCCCGTGAGGTTCGGCAGGGTGCCGATGAGGCCCGTGGCATCCGTCAATCCAGGTACGGCGTTGAAATCGCCCAGTTCATTGTTCAGCAGGAAGCCTGCGCCGGGCACGATGCGCTTCAGCCCGAAGCCGTCCTCCAGCGTGTAGGTGAGGCTCACGGCGTCGCCCTGTCTGTCGGTCACGGAGATGTGCGTGGTATCGGGTCGATCCCCGGGCCAAGTGAAGGGATCAGAGGCTGACACTGAGGCGCGGTCCAGACGGATCTTAGCCCGCAGCTCCTTTGCGTAGGCCTTGGACAGAATCCGGTCCAGCGGGATGCTCGAATTGAATGCCGGATCGCCTAGGTACTGGGCCCGGTCCGCGAAGGCCCGCCGCAGGGCCTCCGCGCCAAGATGAACGGTCAGAGGCGACCCGGCCCCGGCGGCCTTCAGATCGTAGCCTTCGAGGATGTTCAGCGTCTCGATCAGCACCTGTCCGCCGGAACTGGGCGGCGGCGCGGCAAGCACCTCTACGCCGCGGTAGCTGCCCCGCAGGACCACGCGCCGCACTGGCCGGTAGGCGCGCAGGTCGGCCGCCCTGATCAGGCCGCCGTTCGCCTTCATGTCGCGAAGAAGCATCCGTGCGGTCTCGCCCCGGTAGAAGTCAGTCCAGTCGTTCGATACGCGAATCAGAGTCCTTGCCAGAGCCCGTTGCACCAGCCGGTCCCCGGCCCGCAGGGGCGCGCCTTCCCGACTGAACTGGGCCAGGGTCGGACCGTGCTTCCGAAACTCCGGCAGCTGTTCCGACAGGCTGGCCGCCTGGTTCTCCGACAGCACGAAGCCCTCCCGGGCGAGGCGAATGGCGGGGTGCAGGAGCCGTGCCCAGGCCAGACGACCCTCCCGCTTCCAGGCCCCATGCAACCCCGCCACGGTGCCGGGAACCCCGACGGAAGCCAGGCTGTGGTGATGGCGCTCCTCATCATAGGCACCCTCCTTCAGCCACATACGGGGGTGGGCAGCCGCCGGCGCCGCCTCGCGGAAATCCATGAACGATGGCAGACCACCGGCAGGTTTCGACAGCAGGAATCCGCCACCCCCCAGGTTGCCTGCGGCGGGATGCACGACGGCCAGCGCAAAGGCCGTGGCCACGGCCGCATCCACGGCGCTGCCACCCTCCCGCAGCACCTGGGCGCCCGCCTCCGAGGCCCGGCGCTCCTGACTGACCACCACGCCCATGACCACGTGGGGCGTCTGGGCCGAGACCGCCAGCACGAGCAGCAGCGGCAACAGGGCACGAAGACGCTGGGTGGGATACATAGAGGCTCCAGGAAATGAGCTCCTAGAGTCTGTCATCCTTGGGGGCATGTCCCGCACGGGTTCCATCCCCGGATCCACCTCCCAGACGCGCGGCGAGGAACTTGCCAACGCCCTCACGCATGGCCTGGGCGCAGCCCTGTCCATCGCTGGGCTGGTGCTCATGGTGGTCTTCGCGGCCCGACGCGGCACGGCCCGGGACGTGGTGGGCGCCTCCATCTTCGGTTCCAGCCTCATTCTGCTCTACATCATGTCCACGCTGTACCACGCCTTCCGCGGTCCCAAGGTGAAGCTGGTGTTCAAGGTCTTCGACCACTCGGCCATCTTTCTGCTCATCGCGGGGACCTACACGCCCTTCTGTCTTTCATCCCTCGGCCGGGCCAGGCCAGCCTGGGGCTGGACCCTCTTCGGATTGGTGTGGGGACTGGCGGTCCTCGGCATCACCTTCAAGGGCATTTTCTACGGGAGGATCGCCAAGTCGGCTCTCCGCCCAGCCCCGCTGGACCATCTGCACACCCCGGTCGTCACACCCGTGGATCCTGTGTTCGTGAAGCGGATGGGCTGGATCTCCACGCTCATCTACCTGGCCATGGGCTGGCTCATCGTCGTCCCCATCATCGCGGGCCTCATCATGGGCGTTCCCATGGGGAAGGTCCTGTCCACCCACGGCCTCTACTGGCTCTTCGGCGGCGGACTCTTCTACAGCCTGGGCGCCGCCGTCTACAGCCTGGAGAAGCTGCGCTTCCATCACGCCCTCTGGCACCTCTTCGTGGTGGGGGGCAGCGCGTGCCATGTCTTCGCGGTGCTCTTCCACGTCATCATGGGGAGATAGGACCATGATCCCGTTCGAACACCTCCCGGGCTTTGCCCAATGGGGCGCCCGCCTGGATGAATTGCTGCTGCGCTCCGAAGCTCTGTGGATCCAGGGTCCGGCGGGAGCTGGCGTATCCACGCTGGCCGCGGAACTCGCCCATAGGCGCGGGGTTACCTGGGTGGAGGCCGTGGAGGTGGGCACGATTGCGGACTGGCTCGCCACGCATCCCCGCGGCATCGTCGCCGCAAGGACTGCACCGCCAGGGGACCTGCCCTGCCTGGCTCTGCAGCTGCCGGGCCTAGAAGAACACCCTGAGGCCATCCCTGGCCTTTTGTCCGCCTTCGCGATGGAGGAAGGCGCTGAAGGCCCGCTTCCCCAGGCGCTGGGTACCCTGCCCTGCCCCGGCAATCTGCGGGAGCTGCGGAACCGCCTGCTGCGCTGGAAGTTGTTGGGACAGTTGCCCTGGACAACACCCGTCGGCCCGCCCCGCTTCGAGACCGAAGATCTGGCCTCCAATCTGCATGAACTGGAGCGCTTCCTGCTCCACCAGGCCCTGCGACGGTCCTACGGCAACCGCGTGGAGGCCGCCCAACGCCTGGGTGTGAGCCGTCGCCAGCTCTATCTGCTCATCCGTCGCCATGGCGACCCGGTACGCGGGGAGGTCGCCACCGGGGACCTGCCCCAACGGATCAAGAAACGCCTCCCCGCACAAAACTCCAGTCCGGATCCAGACAGCCGATGACGAAGGAAACGGCAGTCCTGACCGTGTCTAGGAAAATCAAAGACATCATTCTGACCTGGAGCCAGCAACCCCCTTACCACGTTTGTTATTTCTCTGGGTTCTCTGCGTCCTCTAGGGCGAACAAACTTTTAGGATTTTCGAGGCTCCCCGGCCTTCACGCGCAGCCACGGGGGCACGGTGGTGGCGCCGGTTTCGTGGCGATAGAAGGCGGCGGTGATCTCGGCGCCGAGCAGGAGGATGGCGCAGCTGTAGTAGAGGAAGGTGAGGCCGGCAACGATGCCCAGCAGGGAACCGTACATGATGCCCCAGGTGAGGGTGTGCTTCAGGTAGAGGCCGAAGCCCCACTTCGCGAGCCACCAGAGCGTCGTGGCGACGGCCGCGCCGAGGAAGGCATGGCGGAACCGCACATGCAGCCGCGGCAGGTGCTGGAGCACCATCGTCATCACCACCAGGGCCACGAGGGGCGCCAGGTAGGGCAGCAGGTCGGACTGCTTCCCGGGGATGAACTTCCTCAGCGCCCCGCCAAGGAGCGCGGCCAGGAAGAGAACCATCACCAGCACGCCCACCACCAGGAAGATCACCTGGCGCAGCAGGTGGTTCTTGCGGGTCTGCCGGTGTTTTTTGATGCGCAGGCCGAAGACATGGGCGAGGCTGGTGTCCAGCTGGCTGAGGCCCCAGTAGCTTCCGAACAGCAGCACGCCCCAGGAGAGGCCCATGCCACCGATCTTCTGGCTGTTGGCCAAGGCGTCATATATCAACTCGCGGGGGAGGTAGGGGACGATCTCCTGCAGTATCCTCAGGGTGCCGGGCGCGTAAGCGCGGCTGCCCAGGATGGCGCCCAGCAGCTTGAAGAGCAGCGTGGAGAGGGGCACCAGGCTGACGATGACCCAGAAGCTGAGGCCCGCAGCGTAGCTTAGGCAGTCGTTCTTCTGGTACCGGCTGAGCACCTCAAAGACTAAGGCCCCCGCGCGTCCCAGCGGCGGCACCGCCCGGGCGAGCTCATGCCACAGGTCCACAGGAATCCGCCAGGCCCGTTCCCATCCCGCCTTCAGCGCGACCCAGGGGCCCGGAACCTGCTCGACCATGGCACCCCCCTAGAATCTGACGGGATGCCGGGGCAGCAGGTACATCAGCCAGGCCAGGGCCAGCCCGATGCCGATGAGCCCGGCCGCGTGCTTCAGGATGGAGGCCCGGGTCCGCTCCGGCCGTGTCGTGGGATGCAGCAACCCCAGCACCAGGGCGATGCCCATGCCCATGACGAAAAAGTGGAGGACGTGGCTGGCGAGAAAGCGCATGGGGAAAGGGTAGCAGGAACGGGTCTGCGGCTTGAGCACCCACAGCCCACAGCCTACTTCCCACAGCCCTTCAGCTACTGCGCCGTCGCCGGATTTTCCCGCGCGGGGACGGGCGCGGCCGGAGCCGTGGCCTCCGGCCCCAGGGGCTCGGGCATGCGGGTGAGGGCAAGCTGGATGACCTCATCCATGTGGCTGACAAGGTGGATGCTGAGCTGCTCGCGGACCTCGGCGGGGACCTCTTCGAGATGCCGGGCATTCTCGCTGGGGATCAGCACGGCCTTGCGGCCCTGCCGGTGGGCGGCGAGGAGCTTTTCCTTCAGCCCGCCGATGGGCAGCACCCGGCCCCGCAAGGTCAGTTCGCCGGTCATGGCCAGGTCCGCCCGGGCGGGGATGCCCGTCAGCACGGAGATCAGGGCCGTGGCCAGGGTGATGCCGGCGCTGGGACCGTCCTTGGGAATGGCGCCCTCGGGCACATGGACGTGCAGGTCCACCGTGTCGAGGAAGTCTCGCTTCAAGCCAAGGCGCTCGGCCCGGGCACGCACGTAGCTGAGGGCGAGGTTGGCGCTCTCCTGCATGACCTCGCCCAGTTTGCCCGTGAGCTTGAGGACGCCCTTGCCCGGCAGCACAGCGGCTTCGATGGTCAGCAGGTCTCCGCCGGTGGGTGTCCAGGCCAGGCCATTCACCAGGCCCGGCGGGGCCGTGTCCTCCGCACGATTCTCCAGGATCTTCTCGGGCCCCAGCAGCTTCGGCACGCGATCGACCGTGATGTAGGGATCGAAGGTCTCTCCCTTTTCCGGCTGCAGCGTGTGCCGCGCCAGCTTGCGGAGGATGTTGGCGATCTCCCGCTCGAACTGGCGCACGCCCGCTTCGCGGGTGTAGGCCTGCACAAGTTTCTCCAGCGCGGCGGATTCAAAGCGCACGCCCATGCCCTTCATGCCGTGGCCTTCGAGGGCGCGGGGGAGGAGGTGCTGCTCGGCGATGGCCAGCTTCTCCTTGGTGGTGTAGCCGCTGAGTTCCAGCACCTCGAGGCGATCCTCCAGGGGCTCGGGGATCTGGTGGCGCACGTTGGCCGTGGCCAGGAAGAGCACCTGGCTGAGGTCGAAGCCCACGTCCAGGTAGTGGTCCTGGAAGGCGGCATTCTGCTCGGGATCGAGCACCTCGAGCAGGGCGCTGCTGGGATCGCCGCGGAAATCCGAGGCCATCTTGTCGATCTCGTCCAGCAGCATGAGCGGGTTGCGGACCTTGGCCTTCTTCATCAGCGAGATGATGCGGCCGGGCATGGACCCGATGTAGGTGCGCCGGTGGCCGCGGATCTCTGCCTCGTCCCGCACGCCGCCCAGGGACAGCCGCACGAAGGGCCGGTTCAGGGCCCGGGCGATGCTGCGGGCCAGCGAGGTCTTGCCAACCCCCGGAGGACCCACCAGGCAGAGGATGGGTCCACGGAGTGGGGGCTGGTCTACATCGACGTCCCCGGCTTTGGCAGGATTCCTCTGCAGCCGCGCCATGACGGCCAGGTGTTCAAGGATGCGGGCCTTGATCTTGTCGAGGCCGGAGTGATCCTCATCCAGCACCCGCTCGGCCTCCATGAGGTCCAGACGCTCCTCGGCCATGGCCTTCCAGGGCAGGGCCAGCAGCCAGTCCAGGTAGGTGCGGCTGACGGTGGCCTCGGCACTCTGGGGCGGCATGGCCTCCAGGCGCTCCAGCTCCTCCAGGGCCTTGGCCTTGGCCTCGGCGCTCATGCCCGCGGCCTCGATCTGATCCTTGAGGCGTGTGGTTTCGTCCTTCTCTTCCTTCTTGCCCAGCTCCTGCTGGATGACGCGCATTTTCTCGTTCAGCACATACTGCTTGTGGTCCTGGTCCAGGCGCTGGCGGGTCTTCTCGTCCAGGGTGCGGTCCACCTCGGACCGGGCTGAATCCAGTTCCAGCAGGCGCAGGAGGGCCTGTAGACGCGGCTCGATCTCCAGCTGTTCGAGGATCTCCTGTTTCTGCTTGACCTCCGCGGGCACCAGTCCGGCCACGGTGTCGATGGCCTTGCCCAGGGGCAGTTCACGGATCTGATCCAGGCTCAGCAGTCGCGAGGCATCGGGGTTGCGGCCCAGAAATGCTTCCACCGCCTGGTGGAAGGGCTGGAGGGATCCGCCCGGCGCAGGGGCGGGCTCCGGTAGCAGGTATGCCTCGGCCTGAATGACCTCTCCGCTGTCGTCGTAGTGGCGCAGGTTCACCCGGGCGATGCCCTTCACACCCACCTTGTAGTAGTCCTTGGGCAGTGCGATGACTGATTCCACCAAGGCCAGGGTACCTATGAGATACAGGTCATCCTGGCCCGGCGTCTCCACCTTGGCGTCCTTCTGCGTGAGCATCAGGAGGTGGTCACCGGCCTTGATGGCCAATTCCAGTGTCTTCACGGAGGCCGAGCGTCCCACCACAAAGGGCACCCGAGCGCCGGGGAACAGCACCATGTCCCGGATGGGAATGGCTGGCAGGGTGAGGGTCTTGGGGACAGCCATCGGCCCAACCTATCCCGCGGCGGAGATCGGCTGGGAGGGAAGGCCCATCACCTCTTCGACCTTCTGGCGGGTGATGCGGAGGGTCTCGCGGGAGGTGCGCTTGTCCGAGGGCAGCTCGTACATGGGCTCCAGCAGGATCTGCTCCACCAGGCTGCGGAGACCTCGGGCGCCCAGCTTGCGCGTGAGGGCCTGCTCGGCGATGGCCACAATGGCGCCTTCCTCGAAGCTCAGGTCCACGTCGTCCATGTCGAAGAGCTTCACGAACTGCTTGGTGATGGCGTTCTTCGGCTGGGTGAGGATGGCCATCAAGGCCTCGCGGTCCAAAGGCGAAAGCCCCGCCACCACGGGCAGGCGGCCCACCAGCTCGGGAATGAGTCCGAACTTGATGATGTCCTCGGGCTCCACCAGGCGGAGGAAGTTCTCCTTGTCCTCCTTGGAGGAGGGCGTGGAGCCGAAGCCCACGGCCTTGGCCCGGATGCGCTGCTTGATGATGTCCTCGATGCCCACGAAGGCGCCGCCGCAGATGAACAGGATGTGGCTGGTGTCCAGCTGGATGAACTCCTGGTGTGGGTGCTTGCGGCCGCCCTGGGGCGGCACGTTGGCCACGGTGCCCTCCACCAGCTTCAGCAGGGCCTGTTGCACGCCCTCGCCGCTCACGTCACGGGTGATGCTGGGGTTCTCGCTCTTCCGGCCCACTTTGTCGATCTCGTCGATGAAGACGATGCCCCGCTGGGCCCGCTCCACGTCGTAGTTGGCGGCCTGGAGCAGCTTGGTGAGGATGTTCTCCACATCTTCGCCGACGTAGCCGGCCTCGGTCAGCGTGGTGGCGTCCGCCATGGCCAGGGGCACGTCCAGGAACCGGGCCAGGGTCTGGGCCAGCAGGGTCTTGCCCGTGCCCGTGGGCCCCAGGAGCAGGATGTTGCTCTTGGACAGCTCCACCTCGGTGGCGCCCAGGGCCTTCTTTGGGGCGAGGATGCGCTTGTAGTGGTTGTAGACCGCCACGCTCAGGCGCTTCTTGGCGGCCTCCTGGCCGATGACGTAGTCGTCAAGGAAGGACTTGATCTCCTTGGGCCGGCTGAGGCGGGCCTCATGCTTGCCCAGGGGCTTGCCCTGGCGGCTCATGCGCAACTGCAGCTGGCCCGCCTCCAGGCACTCGTTGCAGATGAAGGCCTCCGGCCCGGCGAGCAGCTGCTCCACCTCGTGGGGCTCTTTGCCGCAGAAGGAGCACTTTTGTTCGCGTTTGTATTTGTTCATTCGTAATCCCCTCCCTGGGGGCCGGACTATGCTACATCGTGAATGGTCTTGAGTTCCAGGATCTCGAATCGCCGGATTCCCGCAGGGATCTGGACGCGCACCTCGTTCCCCTCCTCCTGGCCCACCAGCGCCATGCCGATGGGGGAGCTTATGCTGAGATGCTGGGGATGGCCATCCAGTTCCTCCGGAAGCACCAGGGTGTAAGTGAACTCCTCTTCGGAATCCAGGTCCAGGATCGTGACTTTGGAACCATAGGCCGCCCTCGACTTGGGCAGTCGGCTGATGTCCAGGCTGGCCACCTCGGAGATGCGCTTCTCCAGGGTGACGAGCTTGTTCTGGAACATGTCCCGCTTGGCCAGGGCCTGCTCGTATTCGGCATTCTCGGACAGGTCACCCTGCCCGGCCGCCCGGGCGATCTCCTGGGGGATGTCCACCAGGAGGGCTTGCTTGAGGGTCCTGAGTTCCTTCTCGAGCTTCACGAGCACGTGCTTGGGCATGGGGACTTCCGGGGAAAAGGAGGGTCAAAAAAAGGCGGGCCGATGGGCCCGGTCAATCTTGGAAGGTCTGAACTGATTCTACCCACTCCCGGGGGGGAAGCGGGGCGGGAAGGGGGTTTCCCTCCCCTGGTCTTGTCTTGAACCGGCGGTGCATCCAGAACCACCAGCGTGGATCCTTCCGGATCTGGGCCTCGATGCGGGCCGTCATGAGCTGAGTGGCCACCCAGGCGTCCCTGGCGGCATCGCCGGTTGAAGGCACCTCGAAGGGAGGCTCGAAGCGAACAGTGGTGGTGCCATCGGGGTTGGGCCAACTGAAGACTGGGAGCACCGGCAGGCCGTACCGCGCCGCGAGGCTGCCAGCGGTGCCGTAGGTGGAGGCCCACTGACCCAGGAACCGGACGAAGACACCGTTGGTGAGGGCATCCTGGTCCAGCAGGAACCCCACGCCACGGCCGGCCTTCAGGGCCTTAAGCGTCTCCCGCATCGCGCCATCCTTGAGGATCACCCGGTTGCCGAACCGGGTGCGGAAGCCCAGGGAGATGGGCTCCAGCAGCGGGTTGTCAAGTTCCCGCCCGATGGCGTCCAAGGTACGGCCTCGGCGGCTCTGGGCCAGGGCGATGGCTTCCCAGTTGCCGTAGTGGCCCGTGAGCTGGATGAAGCCCTTGCCGCCAGCCTGGGCGGCATCGAAGTGCTCCAACCCCTCCACTCGAATCCAGCGATCAAGCTCTTCCGGGGTGGCGCGGCGCAGGCGCAGCAGTCCCACGAAGAGGGCGCCGAAGTGCCGGAAGCAGGCCCGGGACATGGCGCGGGTCTGGGCTTCGTCGAGGCCCAGATCCGCGAAGCGGAGGTTCTCTCGGACGATGCGGCGATGCCGGGGATCCACCAGGTAGAAGACCGTGCCCGCAACCTCCCCCAGGGTCTGCACCATGGCCCAGGGCAGGCGTCCGACCACGCCATCCAGCAGACGGAAGAACCCGTACTCCAGACGGTGCCGGAGGGTTGGAGCGGGGGCTGGATTCGCATTGGCCATAAAAAAGGGGCGCCTCGGAATTACGAGGCGCGAAGTAAAAGCTTAACAGCAACCATGTTCAGGATTCCTTGACCAGCAATTCCAGCACTTGCATCACTCTCGAAGGGGTAAGGCGATGGGCGGCCGAACCATAGGTGGGAAAGTCCGCCCAGACCAAGGGGTCGCAATCCACAGCGGGGCCCCGCACGGTCATGGCCCGAGGTCCGATGGGATTCGCCCAAAGCTCCGGACTGGGGCCGAAAATGGTCACGGTGGGCCGCCCCGTAGCGGCGGCCAGGTGAGCCAAGCCCGTATCAATGGCCACATTGCCCCAGGCCGCAGCCTGGATGGCGCAGGCCTCCGGAATGGTGGTTAGCCCGGTCAGGTTCAGAGCTCCAGGCACCAGGTCAGCCAGTTCAGTGCCCAGGGAAACCTCGTCGGGGCCCCCAAGCAGGATGGGACATATACCCCGAGCCAGCATGAGGCGCATGAGTTCCGGCCACGTGTGGTGTTCCGGGAACCAGCGTTTGCCGTACCCCCGGGTCCCGAAGGCGAGGGTTGCGTAGTCCCCCCCGTCCCAGCCCGCGGCGCGGAGCTTGTCCGGACCCTTCCGACCGCCTAACAGGGCCGGTCCCAGAGGCAGCCACAGGGACCGGTCATCCCCGGTGAGGGCCACTAGCAGGGGCTCGAGCCGCGTGGCGATGTGCAGCTGCATGTCCCGGTAGCGGATGCTGTGGTGGTAGAACAGGCGCAGGTGGTTGTCGGCGATGCCCGCCCGGATGGGTACACGGCTCAGCCAGGCGGCGAAGGGCAGCCGGGCGCTCTGGGAGAGGTTGAGGAAGGCCGCCGGGGGTTGCTTGCGCCACCGTCGGAGCAGGGCCCAGGGATCGGGCTTGGCGGCCCCGCCCCCTTCAAGGATGACCTCAGCGATGAACGCCGGATCGGCCTCGGACAACAGGGCTGCCCCGGCGGTATGGCCCACGGCGATCCACCTGAGCTGCTGGCCCCGGGCCGAGGCCACCGCATTCCAGTGGTGTTGGAGGGTCCGAAGGAAGGGCATGGTCATCACCACGTCGCCCAGCAGGCGCGGGAAGCGGATCCACACTTCCGCGACCGAACCCCCGGCCAGGGCCCGGTCCAGATCCGCCAGGACGGGATGCGTGTTCAAGGCTCCTCCCGGGACAGCGGCATGGTCATGCAGCGGGGGCCGCCCCGGGCCCGGCTCAGTTCACTGGCCTCGATCTGGACCAAGTACTTCGCCCCATTCAGCAAGTTCAGACTGGCATCCCTCAGAACCTGCTCCGTGGTCACCACGCAGTAGCCGGCCCTGTCGAGGGCCTCACCCGTGGCGAGGTTGCGGCCATAGCCGGTGATGACACCCGGCGCGAGGCAGAAGGCGTTGGCGCCGTCGGTCCACTGCTCCCGTTGCTGGAGGATGGGGTCCTTCCCACCGCAGAAGATGGGTTCCAGCTCAATGCCCACGGCTTTCAGCGACTTCAGGAGGCCAGGCTGCGTGCTCATACGCAACTCGTCGTGGCGCAGGTCGATGCTGGTGACGTTGAGGAGTTCCCGGCTGCCCTCCAGGAAGTAGGGCGGGTAGACCAGGCACTCGCCCTCGCTGGTCCGGGTGAAGATTGTATCGAGGTGCATGGCACTGCGCCGCTTCGGCATGAGCACAATGAGCAGGTGGTCGAAGCTGTTCTCGTCCTCTGCCCGGTGGGCCCTCAGGCTCTCGGCCAGCAAGTGGATCGCATCGGCCTGGGTGCGCTCGCTGCAACCCACGACCAGCACCTTGCGGCTGAGCACCTGGATATCGCCGCCTTCCAGGCTCACAGGGGCCTTGATCTCGCCGCGGATGAGCGGCGTCACCTGATCGAACCACTTGTCGTGGTCCGTGTGATGTTTCAATCGCGGATGGTGGCGGAAGACATAGCTAAGGATGAGCGGTTCCCGCTCCCGCGCCCAGGTGGCCATGGAGTTCACGCTGTACCCGTCGCCGATGACCGAGGCCGGATCCCGCATGAACAGGAGATTTGGAATGGGACGCACCCGGTAGTCGAACTCCTCCTCCCAGCGGGTGTGGCTCGGCATGTCGTCCCAGGGGACGCCGCCGATGACGCTGCGGGCGGCGTCCGCAGGGTTCATGTCGCGCAGCATGTTGCAGGTATCGTCCGGCAGCCCCACCAGCCGTCGCAGATCCTCGATGAAGGCAAGCTTCACACCCTCCTCCCGCAGGGACTCGATGAAGAGGTCCTGGATGTCCAGCACCTCGTCTGCCACCCGGGTCAGCACCTGCCGGAATAGGCCGTGCTCATGGCGGGCCAGGTCGCCGTAGAGGATGTCATCGAACAGCAGCTTCTCCATCATGCCGGGCACCATCTGGTCTACTTCGGGACCGGGGTCGTGCACCACCACCTGCCGGAGGCGGGCGGTTTCAGAAAAGACCGAAAGCTGGATGGGCTGCATGAGGGTCCTGGGAACCCCGCAGATTAGCATGGAGGCCGCACCCTTACTGCATCTGGGCTTCTCAATGGACCCTCTGGTTTCATATTCTTTACCGATTTGGTCGGATTTTTTTCTTGAATGGCCTGAGCCTCCACCGTAGCCTGATTCTTCACGCAGAAACCCAGGGGCGAGTCCCCGCATTGGAGGCACCATGGCCGCATTCGTCACCCAGCCCGCACCCGACTTCAAGGCCGACGCCCTCGTCAACGGCGAGTTCAAGCAGGTCTCGCTCTCCGACTACAAGGGCAAGAAGGTCGTCCTGTTCTTCTACCCCCTCGATTTCACCTTCGTGTGCCCCACGGAGATCCTGGCCTTCGCCGACGCCATCAAGGAATTCGAGGCCCGGCACACCCAGGTCATCGGCGTGAGCGTGGACTCAAAGTTCAGCCACCATGCCTGGGTCAACACCCCCCGCAAGGAAGGCGGCATCCAGGGCGTGACCTTCCCCCTGGTGTCCGACCTGAACAAGACCATCGCCCAGGATTACAACGTCCTGTTGCCCGCCGGCATCGCCCTGCGCGGCCTGTTCATCATCAACAAGGACGGCATCCTGAAGCACATCACCGTGAACCACAACGACCTGGGCCGCAGCGTGGAGGAAGTCCTGCGCCTCCTCGACGCGGTGGACTTCAGCGAAGAGCACGGCGAAGTCTGCCCCGCCAACTGGCACAAGGGGCAGAAGGCCATGAAGCCGACTTCTGAGGGGCTGAAGGCTTACGTCGCTGCCAAGTAGACCGGCAAAGAAGGAACCAAGTGGGCGCCGGAAGGCGCCCGCGGCGTGTACACAGAGGCGGAAGGGCCTTCGGGGCCATGACCATCCGACCGAAACGATGTGAAGGGAGGATAGGACGGAATCTGCGCAGCGGATTGCCGCCCGGAGGGCGAGGGGCGGAGCCCCGAATCACCATCCGACAGCAGCGAACTGGAGGGAGGATAGGGGTGCATCGGCGCAGGCGATGGCGGGGGCGAAGCGCCGAGGGCCGGAGGCCCGACCCAGGCCGACTTCGGCTGGGTTGAAAGTCTACCTAGCTGCCAAGTGGTTTGGAAGAGAACGTGCAAAGCGGGCGCCGACTGGCGCCCGCTTTGTGTACTCAGAACCAAGGTGGCTTTATGACTAGCCACTTCCAACTGCAACCTTGCCACTGACCTTCACCTTGAGGTGACGTTCATGGATTCCGCGTTCAAGGACGAAGCGGTCCATGGTTCTCAGCCCCTTGGAGACGGGCGGACCCAGTCGGCAGGCTCAACCGCGCGGGACCTCTCAGGGGATCCTCACGCTTTGCTTCCGCCCGTCTCGAGACTGCGTGAACGACATGGTCAGTGCCTACGAATGCGACGATCAGGAACAGTACGAGCAGTACGGTCATGGTCGGCCTCCCTGTCTAATGTTTGATGTGTGATTCTTTATGCTGAAGGACGAATTCTTCAATCGCCGCTCCGCAAATCCAGACGACCAACACGATGGTTGCAATTCCAAGCGCGCTGTTCGTGATATTCAACATGAGCGTTTCTGGGTTTTTCCAATTGGCCAAATTGAACATGTAAACCTCCTGTAGGACATTCACTGCGGGGAATGGCCGCTCACGAAGACTCCAGGTCTCCGCCTTCACGGGAAAGGAATATGGGTTCGGGCTGCCCAGCCACAGCCTCTGTTGGAATGCGCGGGCTGGCTGCCACGGCTTCGAAAATCGGAAGGTGTTTGACGATGAAGGAGAAGGCACTGAATCCGACCGCTGTTATTCCGAGCATGATGAAAACTTCGATCAGGGACGGGAAGTAGGTCTGGGTCGGATATTGCTCCAATCCGGTTATGGCTGTATTCATCCGGTTGAAGGCGAAACCGACCACGACCAATAGGGTTGCGGTATACAGCCCCCGCCGCGAGGTTCGAATCCGTTCGATAAGCAACAATGCGAACGGAATAACGAAGCCAATCAGTAGTTCCGCATAGAACGCAATGCTGTAGTAGGTCAGGGTTGTCAGCTCGTGCAGGGCACCCCTCGTCAGAAGATCCTGGACTCGCACGACAAAGTACACGGCCAATGTGACGGCGATGATCTTAGCCAGGTTGGCGCGAAGCGGTGTGGGAAGAAAGTCGCGCCGACCCCGGGAAAGAATCAGTGATTCGAGGATCACCATCGAGACCCCAGACGCGATGCAGGAAATGAAGAAAAGGACCGGCAGCATCGGTGTGTACCAAAGAGCGTGCAGCCGGTTCGGGACAATCAGGTACAGAGAACCGAACGAAGACTGGTGCAAGGTGGACAGCAGCACGCCGAAGATCATGAGCGGCAGCGAGATGGCATGAATCCATTTGATTGGTGAAAATATATTCAATTTTTCGAGGATAATTGGAGCGAATTCCAAGGAAAGCACGGTGGTGTACAACATGAGACACCAGCTGATCTCGCACATCACCGAATGCGGGTTCCACATGACCAGCGGATGCCAGAAATGGTCAGGGCGTCCAAGGTCGATGATGAGGACCAGGACCACCAGCAGATACCCGATGAAGGCCGTCAGAATCGCGGGGCGCACGATTGGTTCGTACTCCTTGGCGTGGAACAGGTTGACCGCGGCCACGATGGTGAATCCCGAGGCGGCGAGCCCGATGCCCAAGAAGTCGAAGCCGATCCAGAGTCCCCAGGGGAACTCATCGCTGAGGTTCGTGGTGGCGCCGAGCCCATAGGTGAACCTGGCTATGGCCGCGATGGTGCCAGCCAGGATCAAGGTGGTGGCGATCGGGTGCCAGCCCGTGATTCGCGGCAGGAGTCGAATTCTCATGGATTGTCCTCACGCTGGTAGGCCTCGCCCTTTTTCAGGGCAGCCTCATGGGCCTGCACTTCACTGCGCCGGTTGGTGATCCACCAGATGCCGCCGAGCATCACGCCACCCACGGAAAGCACATTGGGAACCTTGGAGAGGGCGCTCATGGTCAACATGGGCATGGGCGTCTTCCCCAGCCGGGAATCGAAGCCCAGCTGTTCAAACGGAACTGGGCTGATATAGAACATGGACGTGCCGCCAACATCATCCTTCCCGTAGATCCTGGGAACGAACTTGGCAGGCTCGGCGTTGATCCTGCGGGCCGCTTCGACCAGCAGCTCATCGCGATCGCCGAACATGGTTGCCCCGGTCGGGCAGGCTTCAGCGCAGGCAGGCTGGAGCCCCTTGGCCAGCCTGGAAGCACAGAATTTGCACTTCTGGATGCGAGGCTTGGTGCTGCTCCATTCGTATTTCGGAACGTGGAATGGGCAAGCCTGCAGACAATAGCGGCAACCGATGCATTTTTCGCCATCGTACGCGACGGGGCCTGCTTCCAATTTGCTGAGAGCGCCGACGGGGCAGACAGACACGCACGTGGGGACTTCACAGTGCTGGCACATGCGGCGGATGTACAGGTCGTTATACTTGCTAAGAGCTGTATAGGCAGTCAGCGACAGGTATTTTTCTTCATTTGGAGGGAGCCGATTTTCTTCCTTGCAGGCACCCTGGCAGGCATTGCAGCCGACACAGAGTGTAAGGTCAATTAGCATGGCTTTTTTTTGACTCATGATCTCATCCCACCATTCTGGGAAATAAAAGCATTTATATGGTTGATTGCGAATGATCTTAACAACCAACACAGCAGCTATAGGTCAAGTCGCGTGCCAGGGTGGACGAACAGCCATCATGAAATTTATCTGTTTTAATCATTCATCTTAGTTCAATCTAATCGATCAGGACGAAGGAAGGCCAAGACCTGCCCGCCGCGTCATGGAGCAGAACCGTCAAATGCGACGGATGCAGGATCGATGGAACCTGCAACAAATCGTAAAGACCCGATGCGGAAATTTTGGCTACGCTGGTTTTCCGGTGGGAAAGGACTACACTGATTGATGACCCATGTGTATTCAACACACAGTCAGGTGCTGTAATGCCAATGTATTCAGAAAATTACGCATTCAATTCTACCAAAATTTCTGGTGTCCGCTCTCGATTCGATCCGGTTCGGGGCGAGAGAAACAACTCGATCGTTGCGCACATGTCCGAACTGCTCCTGAAGCGGCTGGAAATGAATGCGATCCTTGATACGACCCCGAACACTGTCTGCATCGTATCCAGCGATGGCATCACCCGTTGCAACCCCGCAGCGCTAAGGATGTTTGGTGTCACTTCTCTCGACGAGTTGCGGAAGACTTTCGGAATGAAGGGCGAGGGGTTCCCCCTGCGATGGCCGAACAGCCGGCTTCCCCTTCAGGAAGAGGAGCGGCCTCTCGCACGTGCCCTCAGGGGGGAAACGGTGACCGTGGTCGTGCTGGCCACCCACGCTGGAACTGGTGAGGAAATCACCCTCCGGGTCACGGCGGCACCCATCCTGAAAAAGGGCCGGATCATTGGAGCCGTCGGCGTTCACTCAGATATCACTTGGGGAAAACGGGTGGGATCTCTCCCCTCCGGTTCCGAGCGGGAACAGCTCTGGGAGATCGAGCAACCAGGCCACCCCGCCGACCTGCTCTCAAGGGAAAAGGAATTAAGGGAACAGACAGAAAAGGAACTCCACAGCGCCCACGCAGAAATCCAGGATCTGAAGAAACACCTTCATGCGGGAAATGCGCACCTGTTCCAGGAGATCAACCGGACCTACAACTTCGGTGAAGTGATCGGACAAAGCCGCTGCCTGGAAAATGTGTTCTTCCGGGTCGAGGCTGTGGCGCCGCAGGATTCAACGGTACTGCTGTTGGGTGAAACGGGAACCGGCAAAGGACTGGTGGCCCGGGCCATCCACAGTAGGAGCCTGCGCAGGCAGCGCCCCCTTGTCATCGTCAATTGCACAGCCCTTCCCGGCAACCTGATCGAAAGCGAACTCTTCGGGCGCGAGAAGGGCGCCTTCACTGGTGCCAGTTCCC
Organism: uncultured Holophagaceae bacterium; assembly: GCA_903919165.1. Taxonomy (GTDB): domain Bacteria; phylum Acidobacteriota; class Holophagae; order Holophagales; family Holophagaceae; genus Geothrix. The sequence goes on along the minus strand of CAIXHJ010000141.1, from coordinate 184 downwards.
AGCAATTGGGCCGGTTCGAATTGGCCGACAAGGGCACCATTCTGCTGGATGAGATCGGTGATCTCCCTTTCGAACTCCAGGCCAAGCTGCTGCACGTCATCCAGGAGGGCGAATTCAGCCGCCTGGGAAGCGCCAGGACAGTGAAGGTCGATGTCCGGATCATCGCGGCCACCAACCGGGACCT
>CAIXHJ010000140.1 GCA_903919165.1 uncultured Holophagaceae bacterium | reverse complement strand
GATCTTCTGGAAAAGGGCGCCGGCACCATGAACCCGCTCACCTTCTTTGGTGCCCTGGGGAGCAAGCCCTGGAACGTGGCCTACGTGGAGCCCTCGCGGCGCCCGGCAGACGGCCGTTACGGCGAGAACCCCTTCCGCGTCTACAAGCACCTCCAGTTCCAGGTGATCCTCAAGCCCAGCCCCGCCAAGGTGCAGGATCTCTACATCGAAAGCCTGGAGGCCCTTGGCATCGACCTCTCCAAGCACGACCTGCGCTTCGAGGAGGACAACTGGGAATCCCCGACGCTAGGCGCCTGGGGCGTGGGCTGGCAGGTGGTGCTGGATGGCATGGAGATCAGCCAGTTCACCTATTTCCAGCAGGTGGGCGGCCTGGACTGCCGCCCCGTGAGTGCCGAGCTGACCTACGGCATCGAGCGCATCTGCATGTTCCTGGGCGGCTACGACAACATCTTCGATCTGGTGCATGGCGAGGTGAAGACGGACGACGGTGTCTTCCCTGTCACCTACGGCCAGATGCGCCAGCGCGAAGAGTTCGAACTGAGCGCTTACAGCTTCGAGCACGCGGACATCGACTTGCACCGCACCCTCTTCGACGCCTTCGAGAAGGAGGGCTGGCGCCTGCTGAAGGACCACAACCACTTCCACAGCGCCTACGAACAGGCCCTCAAGATGAGCCACACCTTCAATGTGCTGGATGCCCGCGGCGCCGTGAGCACCACCGAGCGGCCCGGCATCATCAAGCGTGTACGTGACCTGGCCTGCGGCTGTGCCAAGGCCTTCCTGGAGTTCGAGACTGCGGATCTCGCAGAACGCGCAGAAAGAACAGCCAAAGCGGAAGGAGGTGCGAAGTGAGCGGCACCCAGACCTTCCTGCTGGAGCTTCATTGCGAGGAGATTCCGGCGCGGTTCTTACAGTCCCTTACCAACGACTTGATCAAGTGGCTGAACGTCAGCATTCAGGTATGGGGTTTACCAGAATTGGTAGTTGATCCTTTTAAGGAATCGATCGCCGAACGCGAACAATTACGTTCCAGAGGGACATTCACTTTCCCAGATTGGAAGGGAATGTACTCGCCGCGAAAAATCGCGATTGCTGTTGTAGGCATGCTTACCCTACAGCCCGACCAGACCGAGACCAAGGATGGACCGCCCCAGCGCATGTGCGTGGACGAGGCAGGGAAGCCCACGATCCAGGGGCAGAAATTCGCCGAGAAGTGGGGCGTGCCCTTCGACCAGGTGCGCTTCGAGCAGTCCGCCGGGAAGAAGGAACCCTGTGCCGTGGTGACGATCACCAAGGCGGGGCGGCCGACGGTGGATCTTCTAATGGAAGCCCTGCCGGGGCTCATCGCCGGCCTCCACGTGCCCAAGGCCATGCGCTGGGGCACGTCGGAATTCGAGTTCGTGCGGCCCATCCGCAACATCCTCTGCCTCTTCGGGGACCAGGTGGTACCTATCACCGTGGATGGCGTCACGGCCACCAACACCACCTGGGGCCATCGCCTCTTCCATCGCGAGCACCCCGCCCCGGTGTCGATTGCCACGCCGGATGCCTATGAACCGGCCCTGGAGGCCGCGGGCGTGGTGGTCAGCGTGGAGGTCCGCCGCAAGCGCATTGCTGAACAGCTTGATCAGCTGGCCGCCGAAGTGAATGGCTGCGTGGTGGCCGACGCGGAACTGCTGGACACTCTGGCTGAGATCGTGGAGTTTCCGAAGATCGTGCGCGGCGACTTTCCGGCCATCTTCCTGGAGCTGCCCAAAGAGGTCCTGGTCACCAGCCTACGCGAACACCAGAAGAGCTTCTGCATTGAGGATGCGAAGGGCGAGCTGCTCCCCTGCTTCCTCGCCGCCGCCAACCGCCCGGACGATCCAAGTGGCTTCGTGAAAGCAGGCAATGAGTGGGTACTGAAGGCGCGGCTCTACGACGCACGGTTTTTCTTCGCCGAGGATCTCAAGCATCCCTTGTCGGACCGCCTGGAGAAGCTGCAGGCCCTCACCTTCCAGCGGGACCTGGGCAGCTACTACGACAAGACAGGCCGGGTGGTGGCCATCACCAAAGCCCTGGCCACGCGCCTGTCCGAGGACGAGGCGCACATCAACCGTGCCCTGGAAGCCGCCCGCATGGCCAAGTGCGACCTGCGCACGCTCATGGTTGGCGAATTCCCGGAGCTGCAGGGCATCATGGGCGGCGAATACCTCAAGCACGAGGGCGCCCACGAGGAAGTCTGGATGGCGGTGAGGGAACACTACCGGCCCACGGGCGCGGAGAATGACATTCCTTCCACGCGCCTGGGCTGCCTACTGTCCCTCTGCGACAAGCTGGACACTGTGGTTGGCTGCTTCGCCGTGGGCCTCATTCCCAGCGGCTCCAAGGATCCCCTGGCCCTTCGCCGCGCAGGGCAGGGCATCGTTCGCATCCTGTGGGAGCAGGGCTGGCCCCTGTCCCCGGCCGACCTCATCAGCATCGCCCTGGGGATCGTTGGCGCCAGGGCCACGAAGCCCACGACAGAAACCACCGAGGCCCTGCTGGCCTTTTTCAAGGATCGCGTGGCCTACCAGTTGGAATGGCTGCAATTTTCCGGTCGTGTGCGCAGGGCGACGATGGGTGCTGCCTGGACGGATCTTCTGGACCTGAAGGCTCGTTGTGAGGTTCTCAAGCGAGTAGAAGCCGACCCCTCGTTCGATAGCTTGAAGGAGAGCGCCAAACGCATCGGCAATATTCTCAAGGATGAAACTCCCGTTGAATTATTCGATAACACTGTGCTTGTGGAACCCGCTGAAATCGACCTCTACAACCGACTCATCTACCTCGAAATCGTGTTCGCGGGCGTCCATTACCAAAATCAGTACCAGATGATCTGTGGCCACCTTGCCGAGCTCTCGCAGCCACTGGAAGCCTTCTTCAACTCCGTCATGGTGAAGTGCGAGGATCCATCCCTGCGAGCTGCGCGCCTAAGCCTGCTGCACCGCCTCCGCCAGGCCTTCCTGCGCGTGGCGGACTTCAGCCTCTGGCAGTAGGGAGCATCCATGCACCACGAACGCATCGCGATCATCGACTACGGCAGCCAGTACACGCGGCTCATCACGCGGCGGCTGCGGGAGCTCGGGGCCTTCGGCCTGGTGTACGGCAGTGGGGCCTCGGCGCAGGAGATAAGCGGCGCCGACCTGAGGGGCGTGATCCTTTCCGGCGGGCCAAACTCGGTGCTGGAGCCCGGCGCGCCGGACCTGGATCCGGACATCCTGAAGCTGGACGTCCCCATCCTCGGCATTTGCTACGGCCAGCAATTGCTGGCCCGCAACCTGGGCGGCCGCCTGCACCGCTCCACCAGCCGCGAGTACGGCAAGGCCGAGATCGCGGCCAGACCCGAGGCATCCATGCTCTTCAACGGGCTGCCCCACCAGCAGGTGGTGTGGATGAGCCACGGCGATCATGTCGAAGAGGCTCCGGCAGGTTTCACGGTGACCGCGAGTACCCCCACCGTGCCCGTGGCGGCCATGGAGGACGCGGCTCGGGGCATCTACGCCATCCAGTTCCATCCGGAGGTCACCCACAGCTCCCAGGGTACGCCCCTGTTGCTGAACTACCTCAAGCGTTGCGGCATGATGCTCGACTGGAACGCAGGCAATTTCATTGACGAGAAGGTGAAGGCCATCCGTGCCCAGGTGGGCCCTGGAACGGTGGTGCTGGGCCTCAGCGGCGGTGTGGATTCCAGCGTGGCCGCCCTGTTGCTGCACAAGGCCATCGGCAAGCAGCTCACCTGTGTGTTCGTGGACCACGGCCTCATGCGCAAGGACGAGATGAAGCAGGTGCAGGCCTATTTCGCGCCCTTCGAGCTGAACGTGATCTGGGTGGACGCCTCCGATGAGTTCCTGGGGGCCTTGGCGGGCGTGACCGATCCCGAGCAGAAGCGGAAGATCATCGGCGGCAAGTTCATCGAGGTCTTCGAGCGGGAGGCCGGCAGGGTGAAGGCTGATTTCCTGGGCCAAGGCACCACGTACCCGGACGTGATCGAATCTAGCGGCATCGGCGGAGCCATCCTGGTGAAGTCCCACCACAACGTGGGGGGTCTGCCGGACCGCATGAAGCTGAAGCTGGTGGAGCCCCTCCGCGAGCTGTTCAAGGACGAGGTGCGGGCCACCGGGCTCGTCCTTGGATTACCGGAGGAGATGAACCAGCGCCATCCTTTCCCGGGTCCGGGATTGGCCGTGCGCCTGCCGGGCGCGATCACCCGCGAGCGGGCGACCATTCTGCAGAACGCCGATGCCATTTTCCTCCAGGAGCTGCGGCAGAGCGGCTGGTACGGCCGCACCAGCCAGGCCTTCGCCGTGCTGCTGCCGGTGCAGACCGTGGGCATCATGGGCGACGAGCGCACCTTCGAGTGGATGTGCGCCCTGCGGGCCGTGACCAGCGAGGATTTCATGACCGCGGACTGGGCACGGCTGCCCCACGAGCTGCTGGACCGCATCGCCCAGCGCATCGTCCGCGAAGTGCGGGGCATCAACCGCGTCGTCTTCGACATCACCTCGAAGCCGCCCGCCACCATCGAGTACGAGTAGTGGCGAAGCGACAGGAACCCATCCGCAAATCCGTGAAGGACACGCTGGAGGATCTGCTGGCGGGCCACCGCGAGGCGGCCTTCAGCGGGCCGGAGTCGGCCCTGAAATACCTACGCCGAACCTTGGAGGGGCAAGCCAGCCTGCCGAACGCGGTGAAGGCCATGGCTTACGATCTGAGCGCTGAAGCCCAGGCGCAGTCCGGGAATTGGGAGGCCTGCACCGAATCCGTGAACCTGGCCATCAACTACCTGCCGGATCTGGAGGCGGCCTTCCCCCACGAATACCGCCGGATGCTGGAGGGCCTGACCTGTTTCGAGCGGGGTATCCAGGCCTACAGCGAACTGGGGGCTTTCCACAGGGCCCTGGATCTTTGCGAACGCGCCATCGCCCTGGATCTCGGCCCGCACTATGTAGCCAAGCACGGTTCCCTGGCATGGGCACACTGAGTCCGGATCAAGGCAGGAGGATCAACTTCCCTGATAGGGCCACCTGATTTTCCAGCCTATGCGATGATTTTCAAGTACACCATCCAACATGGAAATCGTTGAGAATGCATCCGGGGAGGCCATGGCCGACGAGATCCAGGTGGTGCCGAATCAGACCAGCATCCTCATCGTGGATGATATGGCCATTGTGCGCCTTTCACTCCAGCGGATCCTGGCCAAGGCTGGTTACCGCGTCCGGGATGCGGAGGATGTGCGGGGCGCCCTGGAAGTCCTGGACGAGGACGCCATCGATCTGGTGCTTTGCGACATCCAGATGCCAGGTGCCTCGGGGCTCGATCTGGTCAAGGCCCTCCGGCACAGGATCCCTGATACCTCCGTCGTCATGGTGAGTTCCCTGGAGGATGCGGAGACTGCCATCGATTGCCTCCAGCAGGGGGCTTTCGGCTATGTGCTGAAGCCCTACCAGCCCCGGGAGATCCTGGTGCAGGTGAACGGGGCCCTGCGCCGGCGGATGTTGGAAATCGCCTTCCGGGACCGGGAGGCCGAACTGGCGCACAAGGTGCGCGAACAGACGGTCGAGATCCGCGCTTCCCGCGAGGAGATCGCCCTCCGTCTCATCTCCGCTAGCGAGCACCGCGACAACGAGACGGGCATGCACGTGCGCCGCATCGGCCTCTATGCGGCGGAGATGGCCCGCATCCTGGGATGGGATCAGCAGGGCGTGGACACCATCCAGTCCGCCGCCCCCATGCACGACATCGGCAAGATCGGGGTGCCGGACGCGATCCTCCAGAAGCCCAGCACTCTCACGGAGGACGAGTGGGTGACCATGAGGCGGCATACGACCATGGGTGCCACCATCCTGAAGGGCTCCACAGTACCCTTCATTCAAATGGGCGCCACCATTGCCATTGGCCATCACGAGAAATGGGACGGGAGCGGCTATCCCAGGGGCCTGAAGGGCGAAGCGATCTCGCTGGAAGCCCGGATCACGGCCCTGTTGGATGTCTACGATGCCCTCAGCCACCGTCGCCACTACAAAGAACCCTGGCCAGAGGATCAGGTGCTGGAAATGATCCACCGGGGGAACGGCAGACATTTCGATCCGCATCTGGTGGAGCTCTTCCTGGCCAACCTGGACCGCTTCCGTGCCATCCTCTCCGCCAATCCGGACGAGGCCCATGACGAGGATCCCGGGATCTGATCCGTCCTGGCTGGCGCAAGCCTGCGCATCCGAGGGTGGTTCGTTCCGGTAGACCGTCAGCTAGCCCTTGATGGAATCGGCCTCCGGTGAATCGATGGCCTTCCGGCCCTTGGAGATGGTGAACTCGCCGAGCATCATGGGCACCGCAGCCTTCAGCATGATAGTGAACACCAGTGCTCCCAGGGAGAAGATGCCTGCGGCCACGGCAACTTCCGTGAAGGAGGGCCGGTAGACATAGATCTCGCCTAGGGCGTCGGGCGTGAGGCCGGGGATGATGAGGCCCATGCCCTTCTCGATGTACACACTGGCGTAGATGAGGACACAGCCAATGTTCAGCGTCGTCCAGTTCATCCTCGTCTTGGGGATGAGGAAGAGCAGGAAGGCGATGAAACCCGTGAGGATCGAAGCCCAGGCGAAGGGCACCAGGGTGTTGTAGTGGACTCCGTTCTTCTCGATTCCGAACAGCAGGTACTGGAAATAGACCATGTGCTCGGTGCCCGAGTAGAGTTCCTTGAAGGACTCGGCCGCAGTCAGGAAGAGGTTGAAGCCCATGGTGTAGGCCATGAGTTCGGCGATCTTGAAGATGGCTTCGTCGGTGATCTTCAGCCGGGTGGTCCGGCGAAGCACCTGCAGCAGGATAAGCAGGACCGCGGGTCCCGAGCAGAATGCCGAGGCCAGGAAGCGCGGGGCGAGGATGGCCGAGTTCCAGAAGGGGCGGGAGGCTAGCCCGTTGTAGAGGTAGGCGGTGACGGTGTGGATGCTGACGGCCATGGGGATGGAAAGGAGCACCAGGGGGAGGACCAGGTTCTTCTTATAATGCTTTTCGAGGTAGGCGCTGAAGAGCAGGTAGGTCACCACGAACCAGTTCAGCAGCAGGTACAGGTTCAGAACGATCACGTCCCAGGCCAGCAAGGAACTGGGCCAGTTCAGGCGACCGACCAGGGGCATGATGTGCCAGAACCGGTCAGGGCGGCCAATGTCCACCATCACGAAACCGAGGCACATGATGAGGGCGGTGATCGCCAACATTTCGCCAAGGATGGTGATCTCCTTGATGGGGCCCCAGTCATAGATGTAGGCCGGGATCACCAGCATGATCGAGGCCGCGGCGACGCCCACCAGGAAGGTAAAATTGCCGATGTAGAAGCCCCAGGAGACCTGGTCCCGCATGTTCGTGACGATCAGGCCATCACGCATCTGCCCGGCGTAGACGATCCCACCCATCGCAATGAGCAGCAGGAGAAACCCGACCCAGGCGTAGTAGAGCCGGCTCCCCGTGGTCATCAGGCCCACGGTGTCCGTGATGAAGTTCTTGAAATTCCTCAGATTGACCATGGCCTCACACCCCGTAGAAGTAGAAGAAGGTGGGTTGGGTGTTCAGGTCTTCCTTGAACTTGAAGACGCGCTTGGTTTCCAGCACCTGCCGGATCTCGCTCTTGGCATCCAGGAGGTTGCCGAACTTGCGGGAGCCCGTCGGGCAGATTTCCACGCAGGCGGGATAGAGCCCATTCCGGGTGCGCTGGACGCAGAAGGTGCACTTCTCGACCACACCCTTGGCCCGCGGCCGATTGCCCAGGTAGTGGGTCGCGGGATTCACATCAGCGCTTTCGAGGTGCGGCTCACCCCAGTTGAAGTGGCGGGCACCGTAGGGGCAGGCTGCCATGCAGTAGCGGCAGCCGATGCACCAGTTGTAGTCCACCACCACGATGCCGTCCTTTTCTTTCCAGGTCGCGCCCACAGGGCAGACCTTCACGCAGGGCGGCCTCTTGCACTGCTGGCACTGCACGGGCATATAGAAGTGGCTTTCGCGGGGCACCTCTTCCGGATTGTAGTACTGCTCCGCGTGCTGGATGTTGACGCCCTCTTCCTTGTCCATCTCGAGAACGCGGATCCACTGGATCTGAGGGTCCCGCGACTGGTTGTTCTCCTTCACGCAGGCGTGGACGCAACGGCGGCAGCCGATGCAGCGACTGAGGTCCAGCGCGTAGCCGAAGATCACGCCGGGCATGGCCGGCTCATTCCCCACTTTCACGGCCTTGTGGTACTTCTCCTCGTACTCGCGCTCCAGGCGGGCGATGATGGTCTGGAGTTCGTCCTTGGAAAGTTCCCGGAAGTTGTGCTGGAGGAACTCCTCCTTGCTGAGCTTTCCGCAGCCGGTGAGAGCCATGGCGACCGTGGCCACCGCCGTGCCCAGAAATTCGCGACGGCCGCCGCAGGCACTGGATTCAACAGCTCCTGCCGGGGGATGGATGGGTTTCGGGTCCGTCATTGGGCGCCCCCTTTCGTCAACTTGATGTCTTCGGGCCTCGTCGGCGGCGGCATGGGTTTCAAGGGGGCGAAATGAGGTGAATGGGGATTGTGGCAGTTGACACAGAGCAGGTACTGTTTAGCTCCGTTCCAGCTGCCGGTGCGCTTCCCGTGGATGCCCATACGCCAGTCCCGCAGTTTGTCGCCGTGGCACTGGCCGCAGAGCAGGTAGGAAGCGTTGAACGAGACCTTCTCCCCACTTGCGAGATGGAGGTAGTCGCGGCTGGATGCATCGTGGCAGTCCAGACACCAGCGGGTCGCGGGACCGTGGTGGAGCTGTTCCTGGATCTCGCTGTGCATGCCCAGCTCGCGCCGACGGGTGTCCACTTTCATCTGCTTGCCGTCATGGCAGGAGGTGCAGGGGAAGATGCCCTCTGTGAAGGGCGGCTTAGGCACTTCGATGCCTTCCGGGGTAACAGAACTGCCCTTCTGTTCAGGCGGGCTGGCGAAGGCGGGCGCTGTCAGAAGGAGCAAGGCCAGGCCCGCGAATCGGATCGGGCGTGTGTTCATGGATGGACCTCCGGCTTGAATGGATTGGCTTCCTTGCCCCCATCGGGCGGGACAGGTACTTTCAATAATCGAGGCGCGAGCATGAGCGTGATGCCGTAGCACATGAAGCCAAGGAAGAGGGTCAGGGGCCGTCCCACGACCACATCCTCGAAGAGGAACTTCAGGGCGGTGATGATCAGCAGGGGATAGACCAGCCAGCGCAGTTCCAGGTCCGGTAGTCGCCGGCCACACCAGGCCAGCAGGATGGCTTGGCTGGACATCACTCCAGTGCGGACCGCGGCGAGGGTGCCTGGATCCGCCGATCCGGAGATGAGGGCGTGATAGGTAGCCTGGACGGCCAACGCACCGAGGCCCCCTGCGGCCAAGGCTCCCAGGATTAGGATCAGGGGATGGACTGAGGCCGTGATGGGCTCGGAGGGTCGATGCAAGATGAATAGAACCACCGCCACGGACAGGAAGGCCAGGCTGAGCAGGCCTGGGAGCGGCAGGAAAGTCGCTGCTCCCAGGGGGACCAGGAAGGCCCGGAAGGACCATGCGATCAGGCCGCCTGCGAGCGCGGAGGCCAGGAGGTAGATGCTGCTCTGGAGGATGAATATTGGCCGCTGGGCTCGCAGGCCGACCAGCATCGCGCCCAAGCCCAGGGCGCCGCAGAGGGGGGTGAAGAATGCCATGGGAAGGACCAGTGGCCCCCCCAGCAACAGGAGGCTGAGCGCCAGGAAGGTGAAGAAGCGGAAGCTCGACCTGGTTTCTTCCAGATCCTCCTTGAAGGAGAGGGCGGCTGCGTAACTGCCGATGCCCGCCAGCATGCATCCCGCGCCGAGCAGCCCTGCGCCTGATCCCGAGGCCAGGGCGACCCGGAGGGCGCCTCCATAACCCAGGAGCAGGACCAGAACAGTCTGGGCGACTTCGAAGGCGCTCACCCCGCTTCGTTGCTTGAGCATGCGCAGGGTGAAGCTGCCGATGTAGAGCAGGGGCAGGGCCATCGCGAACAGCATGGACTTGCCTGGCGTGATGCTGCGATAGGGCTCCGGGGTTCCCCCGTGCCAGGCGGCCAGTGACGTGAGGATGAGGACGCCGAGGGCTGCCGCCAGCGCCGTGGGCCAGCGGAGACCCTGCCACCGGCGCCCCTGAGTGAGCCAGAGGGTTCCGATGCCGAGGATGAGGAAGACCGCCAGGAAAGGCTCGATGGAGCGTCGGGAGGCCATCAGGGCGAGCCCTGAACCCAGCGAGGCGAAGGTGGCGGTCCAGATGATTGGCTGGAGATCCCGCCGCCAAGCCACGGCTCCATGCAGGCACGAAACGGCCAGGAGGAGGAGGGCGGCCAGAGGCGGTGTCAGGATGCCGAACCGGGCCGTGGATTCCACGATCAACGGATAGGCGATCAGGATGGAGGCCAGGGCATGGAAGGCGGCGTCCAAAGGGTGCCTGGCGCGATCCGCGAACAGGGTCCAGGTGATGGCATAGGCCAGGCCCAAGGCAACGCCCCAGCCCTGGGGTAGAGTGTGGGCATCCACCAGGGACCGGATGAAGGTCGCCCCTCCCAGGATCAAGCAGGTCCGTCCCATGAGACCCGTGAGTCGCACGGGATTGGACAGGACGGCAGCCGGGGCTGGGGCTGACAACACGGTTTCCAGGGAGATCTGTCGCTCTGGACTGGTTGTTTCCAGGGCTGAAACCCTTGCATCCAATCGCGCAATCGCCTGGGTCATGGATGCGAGGCGCGACTCGAGTGCCTTCGACGAGACATCCCCCGGATTGGGCTCAGGAGGGTAGAGCTCAGCCGTGGACATCAGAAAAACCTTGAGGTGGGATGGATTCGACTGTGGAATCAGAAGGGTGCGATACCCAATGCCACGCCCCCAGAGAGGAGGCGTCAAGCGAATTAAATACATTCCAAATCGTTCATAATGAAAACAATGAATGGTGTTAGGACAGAATCACATGCTGCATTGTTCTCCACACCTTGGAATCTCATGAAAAAACAGTTGAAGCCTTTGCCGAACGGCCCCGACTGCGACGATGGGAATGTGCCGGGCGTCACAGCTCTGACAGCGCTTCCGCCAGACTGGATGCCAGGAGTCCTACTTGACTAGCCAGCGCCCGCACCATCGATTCCTGCTCGCCTGTCTGTTGGCTCTGGCGGTGGGCCTTGGCGCCCAGGACACCACTGTAGTGCTGTTGCGACACGCAGAACGCCGGTCCATTCTGGACGGCAATTCTCCCCTGGCCGAGGCCGGGTTCCATCGAGCCCAGGCGCTGGTGCCGCAGCTGGAGGCTTTCCGGCCCGCGGTGCTCTACACCTCGGACCTGAAGCGCACCCAGCAAACGCTGGCGCCCACGGCGGCAAAG
>CAIXHJ010000139.1 GCA_903919165.1 uncultured Holophagaceae bacterium | reverse complement strand
CACCATCGCCCACAGCCCCGATTCCGATGACGCCTACATGATGGCGCCCCTGGCCCTGGGCTGGCTGGCTCCGGACGGCTTCGAGATCGAGTTCATCCGCAAGGACATCGAACAGCTCAATGCCGAGGCTCTCGAAGAGCGGTACGACGTGACCGCCATCAGCTTTGGGGCCTATCCGGAGCTGAAGGACTGCTACGACCTGCTCACCGCAGGCAGCAGTATCCAGGAGGGCACGGGTCCCCTGGTGGTGAGTCGAACACCCATGAAACCGGCCGCGCTGAAGGGCCTCACCATCGCCATTCCAGGATGGCGCACCAGCGCCTACCTCTCCATGCGGAAGTGGTGTGCGGAGCACGGTTTCGAGCCTGCGGTCGAGTTGATTCCCTTCGATCAGATCCTTCCTGCCGTGATCGAAGGCCGTTTCCAGGCCGGCCTGCTCATCCATGAAAGCCAACTCATGTACCACGACGCAGGCTTGCGATTAGTCGTTGATCTGGGTGCCTGGTGGAAGCATGCCTATGACCTGCCCCTTCCCATGGGCGGCAATGCCATTCGGAAGGAACTGCCTGCTGAGGTGAAGCAGCACTTCGCCATTGTGATGCGGAAGAGCGTCGAACTGGCCCGTGCCCGCCACTGGGAGAGTGTGGACTACAGTCAATCCTTCGGCCGCGGCATGGACCGCGAGATGATCGGCCGCTATGTGAACGCCTGGGTGAACGAGTTCACGGTGGATCCCGGACCACGTGGACGTCGGGCCGTGGCGAAGCTGCTGGGCCTCGAACCAGTGTGGATCCAGGGCTGATCAGTCTCGCGCCGCCTCCAGCCTAATCGCCACCGGGATCTTCCGTCCTTCTCGTTGGATTTCGAGGTTCACGGTGCTGCCCAGGGGCAGAGCCTCCACGGCGTCGAGCAACCCGTCCCAGTCTTGGACAGTTCGGCCGTTCACGACCTGGATGAGGTCGCCCGCGAAGACCCGCCGCCCTTCCACGCTCACGCCTCGGAGTCCGGCCCGGGCGGCGGCTCCGCCCCGGGCCACCTTACCCACCATCACACCCTTCTGGGGGCCGAAGGCTCGCTCCACCAACCGCGGTTCGACGGGTTCGAAGCCCAGTTCTGGACGCTCCAGGTGGCCTCGGGCGATGAGTTGGGGCACCACGCGGTTCACCGTGTCCACGGGCACGGCGAAGCCGATGCCCGCGCTGGCGCCGCTGGGACTCTGGATGGCAGTGTTCACGCCGATGAGGCGGCCTGCGCTGTCCAGCAGCGGCCCGCCACTGTTGCCCGGATTGATGGCCGCGTCCGTCTGGATGACGCCCGCGATGCGCCGCCGGGTCACGCTTTGGATCTCGCGACCCAGAGCCGATACCACGCCAGTGGTGAGGGTCTGATCCAGGCCGAAGGGATTGCCGATGGCCAGCACTGCCTGACCCACCTGCAGGTCTGTACTGGTGCCGAGGGGGATGGGGCGCAGCTTCGGGGGCGTCTTTGCCAGCAGCAGCACGGCCAGGTCCTTGTCTGGCGCGCCGCCCACATAGGTGGCTTCGTGGCGGCTGCCGTCCACCAGGGTGATGTAGGCTCGCGCGGCGGCCTTGATCACGTGGAAGTTCGTGACCACGTGGCCATCGGTGTCCCAGATGAAACCCGTGCCGGAACCGGCAGGCACTTCCACCACATCGAGCCCGAAGAAGTCACGGCTGCGTTCCTCCGTGGTGGTGATGTACACCACGCTGGGGGCGGCTTCCCTAAAGCGCCGAATGGGGATCTGTTCCCAGTCAGGCAAGGGTCCACGGGGCTCCACCGCACGAGGATGCGCCGGGCTGGGCGTGAGGGCATGTCCGCACCAGCCTGCGAAGATGCCTGCGGACAACAAACTGACGATGAGGATGCTCCTACGCATGGGAACCTCCAGGCCGGAACCCAATCTACCCGGCCAATGAAATGTGTCAAGATGTGCAAAACAAGAAGTTAAGAAAAATATTTGAATTCGACTTGACACATGACTAAGAAACACTAAGATTTTATTCGGAAACGGCAGCATGGTTTTCTAGCCTTGCTATCGCCGAACTCCCTTTCTCATAGGAGGAATTCATGAGCATCCTTCGCACCCGCACTCCCCAGGCTGTTCCAGCCACAGCCTCGACCCTGGAACCCTTCCGCCTCATGCGCGACTTCCTGCGCTGGGATCCGCTCTGGGATTACGATTCCGGGTCGCCATCCATGGCCTTCATGCCCAGCTTCGACGTAAAGGAAACCCCGGATGCCTACCAGTTCAAGGCGGACCTCCCGGGCATCCTTGAGGCTGAAATGGAGATCAGCCTGGAAGGGACCCGTCTCACCGTCGCCGGCAAGCGTGAGGAGGAGGCCCTGAAAGACGGCGAGCGCGTGCATCTCTCGGAGCGCAGCCACGGCAACTTCAGCCGCACCTTCACCCTGCCTGAGGATGTGGAAGGCGAAAAGGTGGTGGCGGAACTCCGCAACGGCGTCCTGACCTTGATGGTGCCCAAGCGTCCCGAAGTGCGGCCCCGCAAGATCAACGTCAGCCTCGGCTGAGGCCGCATCTGAATGCGAGGGGCCCCGGGATTTCCGGGGCTTCTCTATGTCAGTTGTAGAAGAGGTTTGGCGGACCGAAGGTACCAGGCGCGGTGGCGCTGTTGAACCGGACCACGATGTCGCCGTCGGCGATCACGAGATCCGGATGGCCGTCGCCGTTCATGTCGCCGATGGCCACGCCCATGGGGCCGTAGATGCCAGAATAGTTCACGGCGGGCCACAGGACCCCGGGGCTGGTGGCATTCTGCAGGAGGACGGACACGGCGCCCGGAGAACCCGGAAGGCCTTGGCAGGCTACGGCCACATCTGGATGGCCGTCGCCGTTCAAGTCCCCCACGGCCAACCCGCTGGCGCGGTACTCGGTCGTGTAGTTGACCGGGGCGGTGAAGGTACCCGGAGTCGTGCCCTGGAATAGCACGCTCAGGCCTTGGTTCCCAGGGTTGAGGGTCGCGCCGTAGTTGGCGGTGAGCAGGGCCAGCTTGCCGTTCCCAAGGAGGTCTGCCGCCTTGACGGCGACGGGCTGGACGCCGGTGACGTAGTCCACTTCGGGCGCAAAGACCCCGGCCGACGTCTGCAGCAGGATGGAAACCGTGTTTGCGGTGGTGGCCACGGCGATGTCGGCGAGGCCATTGTTGTCGAGGTCCGCGACCGTTACGGCCTGGGGGTCACCGCCGACGCCGAAGGTCAGGGGGCTATTGAAGGTGCCTGCGGCGGACTGGGTGAAGACGAGCACATTATTGGCGCCGCTGGCCGCCACCACGACATCCATCAGGCCGT
>CAIXHJ010000138.1 GCA_903919165.1 uncultured Holophagaceae bacterium | reverse complement strand
CCTTCGATTGGAAATGGCTTCATGAGGGGGGGCACAGCGGGGCCTTCCTGGATCCTGGAGGCAAGCCCATGATCAGCCTCTATGCTCACTCTGGGAAGGATCTCAAGTCCACGGCCGAACTGGAGCAGTGCGACGTGGATCTGGACCCGGCGCTCTCCACCCGCTTGCGGGGCGCCATGCTCGCGGCATTTGGCTGGTACCTCATTCTCTTCGACCATATGAAAGAGAGGGATGCCGTGGCCGCGGAAACCTCCCTCAGGCTCTGATCGCTGTCCTTCGCGGACCGCGTGAAGGCATGGTAGGAACTCATCCGAGATCCACGAGTAGGCGGAGGAAGTCGAAGTCCTCAGAGCCATGGCTGGAGCCATCGGCGGAGACGCGATACGCTCGTATCTTCGCCTCGGAGTTCCCATGTCCCTTCTCGACGTCTCCCGCAGCATCCTGGTGCTCATCGATTTCCAGGGCAAGCTCGTCCACATGGTGCACCGCCCGGCCCTGGTACTGGAATCGGCCCGGCGTTTGATGCGGCTGGCAGACCTGTTCTTGGTGCCGGTGGTCCTGACGGAGCAGTATCCCAAGGGCATCGGGCCCACGGAGGAGAGCATCCGGAAGGTGTTCGATGGCCTGACCACGCCCACCTTCTTCCTGGAGAAGACAGCCTTCGGTTGCTGTGGCGATTCGGGCTTCGAGGGCTTGCTCCAGAAGGCCCGGCCGGTCCTTCGCCCCCCCCAACGCCAGATCGTGGTGGCGGGTATCGAGGCCCATGTCTGTGTCATGCAAACCGTGCTCGAGCTGCGGGCCTCAGGACATGAGGTGCACCTCTGCTGGGACGCCGTCAGCGGCCGGGGCGAGGAGTACCGCAAGCACGCCCTGGACCGCATGGCCGCCGCGGGTGCCACGATCACCAACCATGAATCCGTGGCCTTCGAGTGGGCCCGGGACAAGAACCACCCCCAGTTCAAGGCGTTGTCGGCCCTCATGAAGGAAGGGCAGCCTCAGTCCTGATCCGCCGATGCGTGGAGGGCCTCCACCAGCTGCTCTGGCGCGCTGATCATGGCGTCGTGGCCCGTGGGCATCTCGACGACCGTCCAGCCAGGTTGTGCCCGGACCCGCTCCCGCATGCCGGCTATGGAAGGCAGGGACGGGTCGTGGCAATCGATGAAGGTCCGGGGCATCGCGAGCCAAGTCGCCTCTTCGAACGCGAGGGGCGCGTCGTAGACGCCACCGGGCTGGGGCGTGAGCCGCCGGGCCACCCAGTCCCGGTCGGCCCCGGCCAGTCCGTAGATGGCTGGATCCGGTGGTGGCAGCATCCCCAGCTTGGCAATGAGGTGCCGGCGCTCCTTTCGAATGGATTCTGGGTGGCCCGTGGACCAGGCCTCACCCGGGCGCGGCACCACGGCGTCCAGGTAGACCAGCCTTCTGATGCGACGGGGCTGACGGGCTGCCGCACCGGTGATCACCATCCCCGCGTAGCTGTGCCCCACGAGGACGCAGCCCTCAAGTTCCTCCGCGACCAGGACGGACACCACATCCTCGATGTGTGTGTCGAGGCT